>CAYSUA010000134.1:0-11697 GCA_964433795.1 uncultured Desulfobacteraceae bacterium
GTTTTATCTCCTTTGCAGCCAAGATAGCCGATGAGGTAACCGGCATTCCATTTGTAAGTCTGGTGGAACCCGGCGGAATAGACAAGTCCGAGATCATCCCGCAACCGTTTATACATAAGCGAATCACTACCGCCGAATATGTTCATCAAAAGGCTTATTTTCCAAAATTCCGGATTCGTCCGCTTCACGCTCGGCAATGTCAGGATGATCTGGGATTGAACCTGACCCGGTTTGTGAACAAGGCCCAGGACAGCCGGAGTTTCATGGGGGTCTCCGAGCGTCCGAACGGGAGCATTTCCTTTTGGAAATGTTTCAAAAAACCGGCTGAGGCTTTTAATTGCATCTTCTTTGGAGATATCTCCGGATAAGGCAGCTACCATATTATCCGGTACGAAATGCGTTTGGACAAATTCCGCCAGATCCTTTTCTGAAATAGAAGGGATTGTTTCAACCGCAAGGAGAGGATCTCTGCCGTAGGGGTGCCCCTTAAACCGCCAAATCTTCGCCTCTCTTATGGAAACCGCCTGAGCATCTTCCCCCTGGCGTTTAAGGTCCATGATTTTTTGTGCTTTTATCACCTGAAGCACTTTGGAATCGAAACGGGGTTGGAGTAAAACCTCTTTCAATAGTGACAGGCCCTCTTCCCAATCCGCTTTCATAACGGATAAACGGATGACCGTGTCTTCCTCACGGATGGAAACGGACAAATGGATGGCGTTTTCGTCTAATGCCAGGGCCAGTTCAGACGGTGTCCGGTTTTTTGTCCCGCCCCGAACCAGTATTTGATCGACCAGATGGGTAAGGCCCGTCTTGGGCTTTGGGACATCCACCCCACCGGCTTTAACCAGCAATGCCAAGTCGATAAACGGCAGCTCGGTATCTTCCAGAAAAAACAGCGGCACATTTTCTATACGTGAAAAACCCGATTCCGGATAGACGATTTTCTGCGGAATCCTTTCAAATGAAAGCGGATGCTTCCAGTCTGCCGGGGTCGGATATATGGAATGATTCTCAAGAGAGGTCGGTTTGACGATTTTATCTGCGGCAGATCCGCCCAGTGATCGAACTTCGGTGTATGCCTCGGGGGGGCGATCCGGCATTCCTCCCGGAAGGACAAAAACGGTGGTCTTATTATCATTTCTGATATATTTTATGGCTGCATCCCGGATATCTTCCGGAGTTACCTTAGACATCTGATCCAGATACGTCATCAGGTATCTCCATCCCATCTGAACCTCTAAGGTTGCAAGTGTGCCGGCCAACGCTTCGTTGCTGCGGATCCGATCTAGAAAATCTCTCTGATTCAACTTCTTTATTCTCTGAAGTTCTCGTATGGTCACCAGTTCATCTTTTAATTTATCGACCTCAGCCAAAAGCAGATTTTCAAACGCTTCGCATGCCTTTCTATATATTTCCCGTTTTTCCGCATCGCTGACTTTTTCTTGTTTCAGTTCGTCCGGCTCATTGGGCGATCCGCCGAAAATAATCATACCCCCATATCGATTGTCCGGATTATAAGCCCAGGCTTGCGACGCAAGGCCCTTGTTGACGATATTCTGGGTAATTCGGGCACCGATGCCGTGGCTGAGAACCATGGTCATGGCGTCTAGGGCATAGAAATCCGGAGTCCCCATTCTGGCGCCATGATACCCGATACGAACCAACGGGGTTCTAGCCCCTTTAAGATAGCGGATACTATTCCTCGGACCTTTTTGCGGCGGTTCCCGGGTGACGTGTTCGGGAGCACGCTCTGCTTCAGGGTATCGCTCAAAATAGATCTTCGCAAATTGTCTCGCTTTTTCCAAAGTTATGTCACCCACCAATACACAGACGGCATTGGCAGGATTGTAAAATCTCTTGTGAAATTCCATGGCTTTCTGGGTGCTGAAAGCTTCCATATCGGCCTTCCACCCGATAACAGGATTTCGATAGGGATTGGCGACATAAGCGGCCGTATTGAGGTCCAACCAAGCGGCGCCTCCCGGATTATTGACATACCGGTAAGCCCATTCTCTCTGGACCACCTCTTTTTCCACATAGAATTCTCTCCAGGAAGGTTCAAACAGCTGTTCGCTGACAATGGAGAACCATTGCTCCATCATATCCGAAGGCACAGACATGACATACTGCGTCTGATCCTTTGTGGTAAACGCGTTGACATTCACGGCGCCGTTTTTCCCCAGCTGTGATGAGAATGCCTGGGGAATATAGATTTTTTGTACTTCCTGTCGAAGGGCTTCCATTTCTTGATATTTTTTCCGGATTAAATCTTTGTCCGGGTCTCTTTTCTTCTGTTCTTTCAATATCACCTGGTAGGCAGCTTCAATTTTAGAC
Source organism: uncultured Desulfobacteraceae bacterium (assembly GCA_964433795.1). Classification (GTDB taxonomy): domain Bacteria; phylum Desulfobacterota; class Desulfobacteria; order Desulfobacterales; family SURF-15; genus DUZK01. Next base: position 2,335 of record CAYSUA010000134.1, read on the forward strand.
TGAAGCGTTTCATCTTTTTCCGGGTCCAACGTTCCGAAATTCTTGGTTCCCTTAAACAGCATATGCTCCAGCAGATGCGCAATTCCCGTTTTTCCCGTATCTTCAAGGGCGGAACCCGCACGAATGGCTAACCGGGCAGCCACTTGAGGCGCGGTGTGCCGCTCAACGATCAGAAACTGCATCCCGTTTTCCAGAAAGAACTCTTTAACATCGATCTGAACCGAAGATGCGGAATCTTGCGCAAAACCGATACCGGTGAAAAAAACAAGGATGACAATCGGAATGAGTAAGAATCGGCGAATCATTGTTTAACCTCCGTATAGCTTCAACGATTTGAGAGCGATCTGATTTAGGAATCACCGAGCAGCCATTCATCAATCATGTCATCGGCCGCATCGGGCAGGATCCCCACCATCCATGCCAGATCGACAACGGTGAACCGGCTGCGAATTTCATGCAGGTGCAGCACGGCTTGACGGACTCGTTCCCGGCTGCAATCGATGTCTTTTAGATAACGCGCCGCACCGGCTTTCCGCAGGCATTCGGCAATAAGAACCGGTGATTTGGCTTTTACAAGAAGCTTCTTCCGGATATGGCCCCAGGCATCGGGGGCGGTGAGTCGATCTTTGATTTCGGGCAAGTTATTAAGCTTGCTTCGATACTGGGTGTCCACCGGTTCAGCCAGTTTCCCCCAGAAACCATGGTCGATGCTATCCGGCATTTCTCTAAACTCGGGGGAATCGATATTCCGGAGCTGGTCATACAGGGCAGCGGAAAACACGGTTCCGAGACCCACCTGGCGCCCGTGAAGATCATGGGGTATGCCGTCTACCAGGTTCATCATATCCAGCGTATGGCTGAAAAGATGCTCTCCGCCGGATGCAGGTGCCGAAGAACCGATCATGGTCATTGCCAGTCCGGAGTATATCAATGCTTTGAAAATCGCCTGTATCCCTTCCGGCGAACGTTTCAAAACCCCTTCGGGATTATTGAAGTACAACGGCTCTATATCGTTTATTATTTCAGCACAAAACGGACAGAACGGTTCGTCGACTAAAAATTCATTCAGCTCCCAATCCACCACGCTAACCGACTTGGCCAATGCGTCGCCAAGCCCGGCGGCGGTTAACCGATACGGTGCATTTGCAATAACAGCGGGTTGGGCAAATACGCCCAGCGGCGCATGGGCCCGCACAAGACTTTTAACCCCGTTTATTACCGGCGCCACATTCGCCGCGGTGAATCCGTTCATGGAAGCGGCCGTAGCAATAACAACGTAAGGAGCATTTAACTCAAAGGAGACCCACTTGGTCAGGTCATTAATCACGCCGCTTCCCACCGCAATGCAGACACCCGGCGAATTACGGATTTGAGCAGACAGGGTATGGAATGTGCTGTCGTCACAAACGGGACTTCCTTTCTCTCCATCCGGCAGGTTGATGTTTCGGATGGACCAGCCGGCGTTTTCTAAAATTTCTTTCACCTGCCGGCCTGCTATTTCATAAGTTCTGATATCGGAAACCAATACCGCCGTCCGTTCCTGAATATGGCGGGTGAGGAATTCCGGAAGTTCCATGAGTGCATCTTCGGAAAAGAAGATCCCCTTTACCGGCACCTTATGAATTTGTCCGCACCGGCATTGAATGGTGCGGTCAAGTATAGAGTCCAGCTTTAAATCAGTATCGGTTGACATACGATATTATCACTTCCATTTATTTGGTTTCAGGAAAGGGTCCAAGGATTCCAGGGTTCAAGGGAAAATCCTATTTCTTCATATCACACTATGACAAACCAGGCATCCGGTTTCAAGGTTAAACCGAATTGATGTCAGGTATTTGACAGAATTTGACTCGAACGATCACCCTCCCTATTCTACAAATGCTTGTAACATACTAAAATAACTTAAATTTACAAAATCACACCATGGTACAATTCGTGCTTACATGCCCTGTGGAGAGGTATTTTTCACTAAGAACAGAAACACAAAACCAAAGGAAATAGATGTCATGAAAAAGGGTCCGGCAAATAAAACAAAGAAAACCAAGGAACAGGCATTAGAATCCCAATCCGCAAGATCTCTTAAAGAATTGGGGGGGAAACTCACCGAACTGCAAAATGCAAACCGGCTGATGACAAATGAAAAAAACAAATACCTGACCGCCTTTGAGAGCCTCCCGGACCCGGTCATCATTCTGGATAGAAAAAATTGTGTGGATAATATGAACCTGGCTGCAGCACTCCTCTGTCGGGAATCCTCTGTACCCGGCGCAGAATATTATAAAAACATTTTGGTAGGAGAAAACAACAGTGCTGTAAGTGAAACGGTAACGCTGTTGTTTCCATGGCTTACTGAAGAATTGGAAGAATTCACACGATCAGATGACAGGGAACTTCACATTGAAAAACAGGTAAACACCACCAACGGGGAGCGAAGTTTTACTATTCGATTCTCACGCATGCTAGATGTTTCCGGCAAATTTCAAGGATCCATCATCAACCTGGAGGACATCACCGAGCAGAAAAACACCGAGGAGCGGTTGAGAGAACAGGAAAAGCTGCAGGGGGTATTACAGATGGCCGGAGCCATTTGCCACGAGCTTACCCAGCCCATGCAGGCCATATCCGGAAATGCGGAACTTTTGTTAATGACAATGTCCAAGAATGACGCCAAGAGTATGAAAGTTCGGAACATCCTGAGCCAGATGGGTCGAATGAACAATATCACCAGAAAATTGCAGGCCATGACTCGGTGTGAGACGAAACCCTACGTCCTGGGGACAAAAATTATCGATATTTACCGGTCGTGTAATTAGATTATGAATCCTCATCTTCAGGATTCTTCTTTTTAACCCATACCGTTTCATTTCTATTTTTTATCCGAATGGCTCCGCCGTCGACTTCATCCGGAAAATAGTGAAACGTGAACTCGTATTGGATCCCCTGGGTATCACTATAGGTCAACGTATAGGAATCTCCCCGTTTATCTCCGATCATTTGAATATTTGAAATGAGAAAGACATCGAAATCATCTTTTGCCGTACCGATGGTGATCAACCGCTTTTCCAGAGCAAAAAACCGGTTGGCATATTTGGGGTATGTCGTTGTCCACTCTCCAATGAGCTTTCTCGGCAACGATACGGTTTCATCTGTTTGAAATGCGGTGGCAATAATCGAAGTCAGCAGTATTATCCCGACCAATACAGGCCAGTACGGTTTTATCTTCTCAAGGATTTTTTTCATAATTTCCTATCCTAGCGTAGACCGATTTCAGCCTTCTGCTCGTTTACGGTGTGTTTTGCCGTTTTCTTCCTAACTGTATGCTCGGCAATCTTTAAAAAAGCTTGAACGACCTTAGGATCGAATTGTGCGCCGGATACCTCTTTCATTATACTTACAATCCGATTAAAGGGTAAGCCTTTCCGGTATGGTCGATCGGATATCATTGCATCATAGGAATCGGCAACAGCCAGAATTCTTGCGCCCAGGCTGATGGATTCGCCGGCAATTCCATCCGGATACCCTTGTCCGTCAAACCGCTCATGATGCTGCACCACAAACGGTATAATATCTGAAAAAGATTTTATGGGTTCTAAAATACGCGCCCCAAGAGACGAGTGATTCTTGATGACTTCAAACTCTTCATCGGTCAATTTGCCGGGCTTATCCAAAATGGTAACCGGCACCCCGATTTTACCCACATCATGTAACAACCCAGCCTTATGCAAACGTTCAAGCTGCTCTGAATCAAGTCTCAAAACGGCACCGATCTTCAGCGCTAATTTTGTCACCCTTTCCGAATGGCCGGCTGTCCATGGGGATTTGGCATCGACTGAACGTGCCAGCGCTTCCAGTGTCCCCCAGTTCTGCTCGTTTAACGCTTCAACCAGGCTCGAATTTGACAGTGCAATTGCAGCCTGGTCGGCAAACTGTCTCGCCTGCTTCATATCCTCGGAATCTAAGGCCAGCTCACCCTTATTCCCGAGATGCATAATCCCAGAAACAGTCCCGTTAAGGAATACGGGTAACACCAGAAATGAGCGGGCTCCGTTATTGGCCACCGGTTTCAAGTAGGATGGAATAACCCCATCCAAATTGAACTGAAGGTAATCCGGATGGTTTCGGAAATTTTTTATATCCTGGGGCAGCACCTCGCAGGAGACGGACTCGATGGCTGAATCCTTGCGATTTAAATAATAATTTGAGGTTTTTCCGTTCTCGGGGTCCAGCAGAGCGAATCCGGTGACATCACATGAAAAGAAATCCTTTATGCGGGTTATCACGGTTTCGATAATCTTCTCTTTATCCAGAGATGACAGAATCGCCCGGTCGATACCCGACCTTGTGGTCAACGCCTTAAATTGTTTGTTCAATTGGGTAGACATGGAATTAAAGGATGTCGCCAGTTCTTTGAATTCATCTTTGCTGTTCACCTCCACCGGCGTGCTGAAATCCCGTTCCGTGATCCGGATGGTGCCGTCTTTTAACGCATTCAACGGCCCCATGCTTTTCCGGATATAGATAATGCTGAGAAGCAGGATGGTAAACAGTGATAATATGGACACATGGGGGAAAACAGTTTTGAATTCGGATGCGGCGGAAAGAACTTCGGAACTCGATTGACACAGAATGACGGTCCAGTTCGGCAGCAGGTACCTGGGTTTTAAAAACACGGTCCAGTAGGATGCGATATAAGACTCCCCTTCAAAATCAAATTCAAGCTCCCGGCCGGGAAGAGCAGAAGCCTGCATCAGCTTTTCAGATATCACAACAGTAGAAACAGGTATGGAGCTGATCAACATCTTTTTCGATTTATCGAGTGCATAAAGTTCGGTCAGGGGGGGCAGTTTGTTTTCATGACCGATTCCCCAGAAAGGAACAGGATTTACTTCACCCATAATATATCCCGGATCCGGGGCTAGTGTGGAAACCAGTTGAACCAGAAATATCTGCGATAGGGCATCCGAATGGGGCCGAGTCATCATAAGCGGTTTGCCACTTAAAATGTGAGCATACTGCTCCTGGCTGAGTTTCGGGGGATTTTGAATTTTGCCCAGAATGGAATTAAACCCTTGCCCATCAACATAATGATATATTCCGATAAATCGCTCGTTTATGTCTTCATACAGCCGATCTACCTCCGGTTGGGGCGTTATTCCCCTCGCCTTATCAGACGCCACTATTCTCAGGTTGTTTTCAAGAAACATGAGACGCTCCAGCAGCGACATCCCGTATGTTTTGGTCGACTGCTTAAGCCTTCTATACGACTGTTCATTAAGCTGTTTGGTCACATGGGTAAAAGACAGAAGGGTTAACGTCACCAGGGGCACCAGGGCACAGAAAATAAACATGAAAAATATCCTGCGCCCTAATCTGCTGTTTATAATTTTCGTGTTTAAAGCCATTTAATCATCACCCTCATCAAAAATTTTCAACCGACCCGACATATCCGCCGTCATTGGCCCGGACGACATCGTCTCTGCTGTCCGCGGCCGTGAATGGACCGCGAGACTTGCCATCAGGTCCCGAGCTGTATAGGTCGAAATCCGAGTTCACGGGAACCATAAACCGGTCCTTTCTCAACTGCCCCTGCGGGGTGCCTTCAACCTTGGTATACTGGTAGGGGTTTCCCCATGGATCTGTTGTGTTGGATAATCCAAGCTCACTGAGGTCATCAGGGTATTGGTTGTTTGCCAGTTCGTAGGCCATAATCTCCTTGCCGATGGTGCTGATGTCGGTGATGGCGATGGTGACTTTGACCTTCTCCTGATAAATTAAAAACCTGGGGGTAGCTATACTGGCCAGGGTCCCGATGATTCCAAAGACGATCACCAGCTCAACGACGGTAAACCCTCTGTCGAGTCGGCATAAACCTCTGGTGTCCGAATCTATGCGCTCATTTAAGATTGCCCTGATACAACTCAAGTGAGAACGCAAAGTTTCGACAAGATGTTTAAGCATGTGAATCGGACCTATTGAAAACCACACAGAAAACATCAAGTTGAACCCCAGGTACCATAAACCATGTAATTATTTCATATATTATCGGCCATAGGAGGGCAGAACTTAAATAAATTATTAAAATAACATAACAATTTAGCCGATTGTTGAGTACCGGCGCTTCTCCTTCACCAACCGATCCAACCTTATTCTGATCCATGTCAATTTGAAAAACCATTTGACGAATCGTATTCGATCGCGATAGAAGAAACGTTTATCTTTATTGACAAAATTACACATACGGTAGGATAGACACACATGATTCAATTGGTTAGAGGATTCAGAGATATTCTGCCCGGTGAGATAGAACGCTGGCAGGAAATAGAGAAAACCGCGGTTTCTCTTTTCGAAGATTTCGGATTTAAAGAGATTCGCATACCCATATTGGAGCGCACCGAGTTATTCGCCAGAAGCATTGGTGAAGATACGGATATCGTTGAGAAGGAAATGTACACGTTTGCCGACCGGAAAGGGGAGTTGATCACCCTGCGGCCTGAAGCCACCGCTTCTATTGTTCGGTCCTACATCCAGCACAAGACTTATGCAAAAGACCCGGTACAGAAACTGTACACCATCGGCCCCATGTTTCGGAGGGAACGGCCGCAGAAAGGTCGATACAGACAGTTTTATCAGATCGATGTGGAGGTTCTCGGGGATGCATCGGCATATGTGGACGCCCTCCTCATCTTCATGCTGGTCACACTTTTTGACAGGCTGCTGGTGAAAGATGTTTCCGCACATATCAATTCTCTGGGCTGCTCCCAATGCCGCCCTGATTTCAAGACGGCTTTGTCCGAGTTTATCAATTCGAAAAGCGACGCGCTCTGTTCAGACTGCAACCGGCGGAAAGGTCGGAATCCGCTGAGGGTTTTGGATTGCAAGGTGCCAAATTGCCGGGAGGCGATGAAGGATGCCCCGTCCATTCTCGATTCTCTGGATCCGGACTGCCAGAAGCATTTTGACGATCTGAAACAGTCTCTAGAAGATTTGAATATCCCCTATATCATCGATAAGAGTTTGGTGCGGGGGTTGGACTATTACACTCGAACCATTTTTGAAATTCAGTCCACATATGAAGGGGCTCAGAATGCAATTTGCGGTGGCGGTCGATACGACAATCTAGTGAAAACATTGGGCGGTCCGGATTTACCGGCCACGGGTTTTGCAATCGGATTCGATCGGTTGGCCGAAATTTCAGGTCTCCAATCGTCGGATTTGGTAAAAAGACCGGATGTCTTTATCGCGGCGTTAGGTGAGAAGATCATTTTCAAAGCCTTGAAATGGTCCTGCCGGATGGCGCTTGAAGGAATTTATGCTGAATTGGATATGTCCGGTAGAAGTTTAAAAGCCTTGATGAAGCGAGCCGATAGGATGGGTGCCGGCTATGTTCTGATCATCGGGGAACAGGAACTTAAAGACGGTTCTGCCGTACTCCGAAACATGGAAACAAAAGAGCAGGAATCTATCGGAATAGAAGGCATTGTAGAGAACCTCAAAAAGGCGTTGTCGAAAAAGGAGTCGATCCATTGACTGACAAACTGGGAGAAATGAGACGAACCCACGATTGCAGTATGCTGCGATCCCAAGATATCGGTAAAGAAGTGGTGTTGATGGGTTGGGTTCAAAGACGAAGAGATCATGGCGGAGTCATATTTGTCGATCTGCGCGACAGAGAAGGTCTGACACAGGTGGTATTCAACCCGGAGGTCGATCCTGAAATCCACGAGAAGGCCCATATAATCAGAAGTGAATTTGTCATCGGCGTTCGTGGAACAGTGGAAGCCAGGCCGGAGGGAATGATCAATTCGAATCTTGATACCGGGGAGATTGAAATTATCGTTACGGAATTTAAGCTCCTCAACACCGCAAAAACCCCGCCTTTTCTCATTGAGGACGACATCGATGTGTCCGAGACCATTCGTCTCAATTATCGTCATCTGGATCTCCGGCGGCCTCCGCTCCAGAAGAATATCATCATCCGTCATCAAGCCGCTTCAACCATTCGCCAATATTTAAACGATAACGAATTTCTTGACATCGAAACACCGGTTCTGACCCGCAGTACCCCGGAGGGGGCAAGAGACTATCTCGTTCCAAGCCGGGTGAATCCCGGAAAATTCTATGCACTGCCGCAATCTCCTCAAATCTTCAAACAACTGCTGATGATCTCGGGATTTGAGCGCTACTATCAAATCGTCCGCTGCTTTAGAGATGAGGATCTACGGGCGGACCGGCAACCTGAATTCACCCAAATCGATATAGAGATGTCTTTTGTGGGAGAAGAAGATGTCATAGCGCTTGCCGAAGGAATGATGGAAGCGGTTTTTAAAAATGTTCTCGGGATATCTCTTGTGAGACCCTTTATGCGGCTGACTTATGCAGAGGCTGTCGGTCGATTCGGTTTGGATAAACCCGATACACGATTCGGGCTGGAACTTGAGGATATCTCCGATATCATGAAAAACTCGGATTTCAAGGTTTTTTCCAATGCCGTAAAAAAAGGGGGACTCGTCAAAGCGCTGAATGCAAAAGGATGCGTCGATTTGTCAAGAAAAGAAATCGATGATTTAGCCGATTTGGTATCTGTCTACCGGGCCAAAGGATTGGCTTGGATTAAAATCCGTGAAGACGGCTGGCAATCCCCCATCGAAAAGTTTTTCTCTGAAGATGAAAAACAGGCTCTCATTGAGCAAATCGGCATTGAAACCGGCGACCTCATCTTCTTTGTTGCCGATCAACCAAAGATCGTAAATGAAGCGCTGGGTCATTTACGGAACCATTTGGGGCAAAAGCTCGGCTTGATCGATGAAAGCAAGTTTAACTTTGTTTGGGTCACCCGGTTTCCGTTGCTTGAGTATGATGAAACAGAAAAACGGTATCAAGCGCTGCACCATCCGTTTACTTCTCCCATAGAAGAAGACTATGAACGTCTTAAAACCGACCCGTTATCGGTTCTGTCCCGCGCCTATGACATGGTATTAAACGGCTCTGAAATCGGTGGCGGCAGCATCCGAAACCATCAAAGAGAGATACAGGAAGCGGTCCTTGAAGCGCTGGGGTTGGATCGCGCTGAATATGAACAGAAGTTCGGACATTTACTATCCGCACTGGAATCCGGAGCGCCGCCCCACGGCGGAATCGCTTTCGGTTTTGATAGACTCGTAATGATCCTTTGCGGGCAGCAATCCATCCGGGATGTTATCGCCTTCCCAAAAACTCAGAAAGCCACTTGTCCGCTGACAAATGCGCCATCTGATGCCGCAAAAACACAACTCGATGAACTCAATATCCGGATACGATCCCTGACCTAATTAGATATAATGGTTGACAGTTCAAATACGGCAAGGCCGTGGGTGTAACCCGCGA
>CAYSUA010000135.1:0-2863 GCA_964433795.1 uncultured Desulfobacteraceae bacterium
TTCAATTGACCAACCCCTAACACAGGAAGGAGGAACTAAAATGCATGATTTCACTTTGTTCAGGGTACTGTTTTTTGTCGCCATGATTCTCCAGGCTGCGGTTATAATCACCGTGATTGCATTTGGAAGCTCGCTTGTATCTCGATTTCGGTCAAAGGATAAGCGAAAGAAGGAAGCAAAGATCGCACGAAAATGGAATCCGGTTACCGTATCTGGCAGTATTCGCGAGAACCCGTTGCCTGCATCTGCCACCATTACAATCGACAATTGCTGGTTCCATAGAATTTAGACTTGAGTAATATATAGAAGAGATCGGAAGGAGGCTCTTCTAATCTTTCGTCGGCCAGAGATTTAAAAGATCAGAAATAAATCTCCATTAACGATGTGCATTGCAGAGTTTAAACAACAAGGAGGTTTGTATGTTAACCAACAATTACCTGGCTAATTTAATAGTAAAAGACCATCGAAAGCGATTATTGGAGGAGGCAAGGAAAGTACGTTTGTTAGAAAAAGCGAAGAAACCAGAATCCAAAGTTAGAGGACACCATAATGTATCGAGGATATTTAATTACCTAAAATTCTTTGGATTGCGGTTGCAAAACAAGAAATTATGAAGGTTGGCGCGCAAGATAGTCCCTGCATATTACGCAGCAAACTGCGGGGAGCTAAACTCTATATTGATGTTAGGCTCTCGATAAGTAAAACAACAACTCACTCGATTCCCTGAATCGCTGAACCACAACCGGGAGTAATTCAAGTGCAATTTCCGGGTGGGCTTTCATCCTGGCTTTAAAATCCCAGGCAGTAATTACCAGGCACTCGGTGTCTTCCACGGCAACCACGCTTGCAGACCGGGTGGCATTGTCCAGCACAGCCATCTCTCCCACAAAGTCGCCCGGTCCATGGGTGGCAATCTCTAGTTTCTCGCCACGTAAAAGCTCTTTAACAATCTTGACTTTTCCGCTTGAGATTATGAACAGGCCGACTCCCGGATCTCCCTGGCTGATAATGGATTCACCCTTTTTATAACTTCGGGGAACACAGTATTCAGCGATCTGTTTGAGGTAAGTATCTTCCAGTCCAGAAAATAGATTGACGCCTCGCAAAAAGTCGACCTTATTCATTTCTGTTCTCCTTAAGTATTAAATGATACTGCCTCACCATAGAAATCGAACACGAGAAACACTGCAACAGAGAGAGGATGATAAAAAATACCGGCAATGAAAAGAATTTGTGTTTTCAATCCCAATATTGTTATCTTCCTATCATATTTCAGATAAAAATCAACAACTTTCATAAAGTGCCGGCTGAAGGATCAATCGGAATGGACAGAATAGAAGAACAGCTACTGCATAGAATTGATGGTGCCTGGGGCGAGAATCGAACTCGCACGGGGACTAAGCCCCAAGGGATTTTAAGTCCCTTATGTCTACCTATTCCATCACCCAGGCACATTTGATATGAGATATGAAAAAAACGTTGAAAATTTACCGGCAACGGGCTGAATTGTCAAGGACCTGCCCTATTTTTCCTGTCTCCGGCCGTTCCTCTTGGATCCGACTTCAAACGCATTCATCACCCCGTGGCATTTGCATGCCGTGCTCAGCAATACCGGGATCTCTGAAGAGCGAATCTGGGATAGAATTTCAAATAGTTCTTTCGGTGTAAATCCGCCGACACCTGGGGCAAGTTGGTGACTTTGGACAACAATGGATCGAAACTGACAAAAGTTAATCTCCGATAGAAACTCATGGAGGATTCGGGGTCTTGGCTTTCCGGTACAGGTACAAATACCTTCTGGTTCCATGCAATCATCCGGGCACATGAAATCAGCATTACTGGTATAGACCGATCCGCTTGAACCACAAATGGGATTGGGCAACAACTCGACAACAGTCTTTGGGACTTTGATCTGCTTGATGGGATATGAGTTTTTCAAACTTCTCACGACCCATTCGTAAGCCACATGCACCGGTATGGCGGGAACTATCCAGTCGGGAAGTTCCGACCTGTTCAACCGGTCGAGAAGAAACCCGATTCCGTCATCTAAAACAAGTTCGTGTACACCAGAAAGATCAGTCGATTCGGATTTGTCCAATTTTTCATCGACAAGTGTCAGTCTCACTTCAGGGAAATGTCGACTTAAGGCATCAACGGCCTTTAATCCGAATTTTCCCGCACCTATGACCCATATGTGATTCATACCGAATAGAAACAAGTTAAATAGGATGCAGATTTACTCTGATATACGCAGATAGATCGTAATCGATACTCGTTTCTTGATGCTCGATACTCGATATATAATTACTGTCCGATTGACAAACCGAATGAAAGATCATACCGCTTATCAAGTATCGAGTATCCAGTATCAAATGCTTATCAGCGTTCATCAGCGTCCAAAAAAGGAAATCATTAATCTATCAAGTTAGGGGCTTCACTTCAATTGGAAAGTTGGAATAAATGAACGGATTATCAATCGGAAGGTTTCAGAAATGCTAGTTTTTCTTTCCGTTGGCCAGTTTGACAATCATGCTGTCGGCACGTTGCAGCCGATCGGACAGGGCCCAGAAGAACTGTTTTGCCACATCGGGGTAATGTTCTATAATTTCAGGGAGTTTATCCCCGGGAAACCGTTTGAGGATCGATTTTCCTCTTGAAACAATCGTTGCGGATCGGGGTTCTCCGGTGACTGCGGACATTTCGCCGAAATAATCGCCGGGTTGAACAATTTCCGCAATCTTTTTACCCTTTTTTACCACCATCACAGCCCCTTGAATGAGCTTGAAAAAGTCCATATCCCGGTTGCCTTCGCGAATAATAATTTCACCGTCGTCATATCGTTCGACTTCGGGATTGATAAAAT
>CAYSUA010000135.1:2873-11676 GCA_964433795.1 uncultured Desulfobacteraceae bacterium
GGTCAGTGTGGTTTTCTTTAACACTTCTTCCACCGAAGTAACGCCCAGTTTAACTTTTTCAAGGCCGGCTTCCCGTAGTGTGACCATCCCTTCATTAGTGGCGATCCGTCTGAGCTGGTCTTCAGAGACGGATGCATTGATCCCTTTGGAAACCTGCTCGGTAACAGCCATCAACTCGTATAACCCCATACGCCCCTTGTACCCCATGCCCCGACAGTTGTCACATCCATTGGGACCGTAGAACGTAATGTCGGGAATATCCTCTTTCATAAACCCCATGCGTTCCAGTTCTTCAGGTTCAAGGTTTTTTACAACCACCTTGCATTTGGGGCATAGTTTTCGAACAAGACGCTGGGAGAGGACCATGGTCACCGAAGATGCGAGCATAAATGGAGGAATACCGATATCCATAAGTCTTCCAATGGTCGAAGGGCAATCATTGGTGTGCAGTGTGCTGAAAACCAGATGGCCGGTCATAGCCGCTTTAATGGCGATTTCCGCGGTTTCCATATCACGGATCTCCCCCACCATGATGATGTCCGGGTCCTGACGGAGAAACGCCCTCAAGGCTGCAGCAAAGGTCAGGCCTACTTGCTCTTTAACAAGTACCTGATTGATACCTTTGAAATTGAATTCCACCGGGTCTTCTGCGGTGAGGATCTTGGTGTTCTCTTTGTTTAAGGAATTGAGGATGGAGTATAGCGTGGTGGTTTTTCCGCTTCCGGTGGGGCCGGTTACAAGGAGCAGGCCATAGGGTCTGTTGATGCAACGCTTAAGCACTTCAAACGTATTGACTTCGAATCCCAATTTGGTCAAATCGACGTTTAAGGCCGATTTATCGAGAATACGAAGAACAATCCCTTCTCCGAATAAGGTCGGCAGGGTTGATACACGGAAATCGATGACCCGCCGTTTACCGACCCGCATCTTGATCCTTCCGTCCTGGGGTACCCGTCGTTCAGCGATATTTAATCCGGAAAGGATTTTGATTCTGGAAGTCAACGCATTCTTGATGGTAAGCGGAAGGTTCATGGATTTATAAAGGTCCCCGTCAAGCCGGTATCTGACCTGCAAGGATTTTTCAAACGGTTCCACATGGATATCGCTGGCGCCATCGTTGACAGCGCGGATGAGGATTCCATTAACCAGTTTGATGATGGGCGCGTCGACTGCAGAAAACTCGTCATCCAAATCATCATCGTCCATGGGGGTGGACAATTCAATATCTCCAACAGCCTCTGAAACCAACGATCCAAAGTCTTCAACCGCTGTGACGGAGAGTCCCTCTTCCTCCTCTATTTCCCCGCGAACGGTTCCGATTAATTTCTCATATTCGGTTTCATCCAGTTTATAATATTTTTTATAGGCTTCAATAATATCTTTTTCCGTGGAGACAGAGATGCTGAGGTTTTTTTTAATTTCATTTTGAAGCGTTTCTACGGCCGAGGAATCTGTGGGTTCGGCCATGGTGATCTCAAGAGTGTCTCCATTGAGTTTAAGCGGAAAGGCCATGTAATTTCTAGCCATTTCATAGGGCAGGGTCTTAATGGCGGCAGAGTTGGGTTTCCTTTGTTGGAGAAGAACCACCGGAAAATTATAGAGCCGGTTTAAAACATTAACAATGGTTTCTTCATCTATATATCCCAGCTTGACCAGGATACTTCCGAGCCTGCCGGAATGCTGCTTCTGGTACTTTAGGGCTTCTTCCAATTGTGCGCTGGTGATTTGTCCTTCTTTGGAAAGCAGTTCACCGATTCGCGTCCTTCCTGCTCCGGACTGATCGCGAATGGTGGCCTTCAGGGTGGAGCTTTTCTTAGCAGGCACAGTTCGAACCGGTGCAGGACGATTATTTACAACTTGCTTCGCCATGTTTGTTTAGCAACCAGTAATTTATACTCTCTTAAAAATTAAGCGTACATTCAGCGCATTGGGGGCCATTATTCTTTCCCTTTTTCCTGTCTTTGTCAAGCCATTTATTTGCATGAAAACAATATCATACAAGGGTTTGAAAGGTTCAGCTTGACAGAATTATCCGATTTATGCGATCTGAAGTCCATTATATCGATCAAACCATCTAAAATATTTCACATATTGGCCGAATATATATCTATAGTTCACAATAATATACAACCATAGAGGGTAAAGCCATGATACTCAAACAATACCTCGGGGAAATCATGACCCAGCTGGGATTTATTACCAACAACCAGCTTGAGGAAGCCTTGATCAAACAACGAGAGCTTGTCCAGAAGAAAAAGAAACAGCAGCAGACCGCTCAAGATAAGCTGGTGTCGGTAACGCGGTCAGCCACCCAGACCAATCAGACATCGATGTTGGGACAAATTTTATACGACATGGAATATGTGACCTCCGATCAGCTGGAAGCCGCATTAGAGGAACAGCACAGCTCTGTGAATTTGTACGGTGCCCTGGAGAAAGAAAAACTCACCATTGCTCTGGATACCATTTCAAGCCTGATCGCTTCATTGGATCAGACACTGATTTTGTCTAATTTCATGAGTCATGCCAACCGGTTGGTCAATTCCGAAGCCAGTATATTGATGTTATTGGATGAAAAAAGCGGGGAATTGGTTTTTTCAATCCCCGAAGGCTCGGATTCAGACATCATAAAAGATGTGCGTGTTCCGGTCAGCAAAGGCATTGCCGGATGGGTGGCTGAAAACCGAAAATATCTTTTGGTTTCAGATGTGGACAAGGAATCGAAATTTGACCCGGAAATCGATCAAGTTTCAGGTATTCAAAGCCGATCCATATTATGTGTTCCCATTATGACCAGACAAACCTTTATCGGCGTCGTTGAAGCCATAAACAAATCGGATGGAGGCCCATTTAGCGAAGAGGATGCGTTGTTGCTGAATATTGTTTCATCCAATGTTGCCATGGCCATCGAAAACGGCAGGCGGTATGATGAACTGAAGGAAAAACTAAAAGAGAAAAACTAGCTGAAACGCGCCCGAGACTCTTATGAAGTGTGATACCCACCCGGATCGATATGCCACAACCAAGTGTTTAAGCTGCAAGGCGTCCCTATGCGATGCGTGTACAGTTCCGTTGGATGACGGCCGGTTAATGTGCGATCGGTGCTCTTTGCTAACCATCCTGCAGGAAAGGCACCAGAAGGCCAAAGAAAAACTTCAAACCAAAAAGCAGAAGCGGGACCTCGGTGCAGCCCATAAAAAACGGTTGGGGTATATCCGAAAATGGGCGCCGATATTCGGTGTGTTGATTATAGTCCTCATTGGTGCGAATTATTATTTAAATATTCCCATCATCGAATCACAGGTTATTGATTTGGAGCAGCATCCCGATGCCATGATGCTTGTTTTAGACCAGGCAGTCAGAGATTATGCAGAAGATAACGAGGGATACCTTCCCAATACCTTGGGTGAACTCATAGGGAAATATCTCCCCCCGGAAAAGATCAAGTTAAAACATGTCAACCGGTTTATATATGTCCGGAAATCGGATAATGAATACAGGATCTGGCCGAAACAACAAAAAAGTTCGCCGATATCCGACCTCATTGTTACGGAAAAGGGATTGGAACCGAAAGATGTGCCATAGTGACAGCAAAACCAGTATGAATTCATCACGCGGCTTTACCCTCGTGGAAGTGGTGATTGTCATCGGTATTATCGGGATCCTTGCGGCCGTTGCAGCGCCCATCATGAGTACATTCACAAAAAAGGCAGAGTACCGCAGCTTCATGGCTACCCTGGATCAGCTGTTGGATGCCGAGGACTCCTATTATATCATCAATGATACCTTTTATCCCGAAGATTATGGAATCATCAACAGAAACTCCGGTCAAGAACTGGCTATTCCGGATTTAGGCTTCAATTTTAAGACAAACCAAAAACACCGATATCGGATTCTCAGCTTCAACCGCACTATTGGCACCATGAGATACAATATTTGCTATACATACATTTTTGCGGATGAGGACTATAACGGAAACGGAAGGCCGGATTATTACCTCGTTATGTCCTATTTTCGAAACGGAGAACCATTAACATCGGGAAACATCAGCTATGACCGGTATTTCAGACAGATCTATTAGTTCTTGCCGTATCTTCTGCCGATCCCGTTGACACCCATTCCCGCTTTGTGGTATTAACCCTGTTCCATTGTAAATCTATAATCCATCAGATGATCATTACATATGCAATCCATTGAAAATTCTAAGATTTTAATCCTTGCGTCTCAATCACCCCGACGGAAATATCTCTTGAAACAGGCAAGACTTCAGTTCAAGGTCATCCCAAGTCAGGTGGATGAAAGCACTGTCCCCATGACTTCTCCGGAATCGTATGTTAAAATCCTGGCCGAGCAAAAGGCCCGAGATATAGCCCGGCAGTATCCGGATAATTATGTGATCGGGGCGGATACCATCGTTCTTATGGATGGGACCATTCTCGGGAAACCGAGATCAAGAGATGAAGCCCGGCAAATGCTGGCCCGGCTGAGCGGAAAAACTCACCAGGTGCTTACCGGATTTGCCGTATGTTGTGCGACCAAATCATATAGCTATTCGGATACGATAAAAACCGATGTACGGTTCAAAAACCTGGCCCCGGAAGAAATCGAATGGTATATCCATACATCGGAACCTTTCGATAAAGCCGGCGCCTATGCGATACAGGGTCTGGGAACGTTTTTGGTGAAAAGCATCAAGGGATCTTATACCAATGTTGTGGGATTGCCGGTATGCGAAGTCATTGAACTGCTTTTAAAGGAAGGAATCATCGGTCTGAACGGTCCTCAAAACAATGAATGAAATCAAGGAAAGATTGACGGTTATAAGAAACCGGATCCGTGAGGCTGCTGAAACCTGTGGTAGAGACCCCCACACCGTTCGGCTGGTGGCAGTGAGCAAAACCAAGCCGGCAGACAGTGTGCTTAACGCTATTGAGGCCGGCGTGACCATTCTTGGCGAAAACTATATTCAGGAAGCGAGGGAAAAAATCAGCACCCTTGCCTCTCATCCGGTATCCTGGCATTTTATCGGCCACCTTCAGACCAATAAGGCAAAGTACGCCGTTACGCTGTTTGATCTGATACATTCGGTGGATTCGCTGAAACTGGCCCGGCAACTGGATCATGAAGCCAAGAAGGTCGATAAAATCCAAAACATCCTCATCCAGGTCAATGTCGGAAAGGAAGCGACCAAATCAGGCGCATCGTCTGAAGATGCAGTCTCCTTGATTGGCGACATCTCAAAGCTGCCGAACCTTTCCATAAGAGGATTGATGACCATGCCGCCATTTTTTGATGATCCGGACCGAGCCCTCCCCTATTTCAAGGAGTTGGCCGATCTCAGACATCACATCCGGAGTCGAAATATTCCGAATGTGCTTATGGAAGAATTGTCCATGGGGATGACCGGAGATTTCAAAGCAGCCATTGCATGCGGTTCAACATTGGTCCGAATCGGAACCGCCATCTTCGGGAGGCGGAATTGAAACTATTGCTCCACACCTGCTGCGCACCCTGCTCCATCTATCCGGTGGATGTTCTCAGAAAGGAAGGATATGAAATCATGGGATTTTTTTACCGGCACAACATCCATCCCTACACCGAGTGCCGGCGCCGCGAGGAGGCTCTCACAAACTATGCGGATACCATCCATTTAAAGGTTATCTATCAGAAGGAGTACAACCCCGAAAATTTCTTGCGCCAAGTGGTTTTCAGAGAATCCGACCGGTGCACATACTGTTATCACGATCGTCTGGCAACAGCGGCAAAGACGGCCCGGTCAGGCAAATTCGATTCCTTTTCAACCACCCTGCTGTACAGCAAGTATCAAAACCACGATCTCATCCGGTCAATAGGAGAGGCGGCGGGAAAATCGGTGGGAGTGCCGTTTTACTATCAGGATTTTCGAACCGGATGGAAAACAGGAATTGATGAATCCAAGCGGTTGAACATATATCGCCAGCAATACTGCGGCTGCATATACAGCGAAAAAGAGAGATTCTACAGAGAACAGAAGCGGAATGTTTCATAATTTCATCTATTTCATAGTTGTTCTGCTGATATACACCACCTACCAGCCGTCCAAAGATACCAGTTTTACCCCGCCGGAATCCATGCTTTTGGCCTTTTGCCTGCTCATTGCTTTTACGGTCGTCACCTGGGTTCAATTTCGGAGACTCGAACATCGTATCGCCGAAGCCCCCCTACCGCAATTGGATCATCGATTCAACTCGATCATCACCCGTCAGGCTGTTTTGGCGATCCTGGTGTTTGCCATCAATATCTACGGATTGAATTTAACGTCGTTATTTTCAGATATCGCCATCTTTCAAAAGATTCCCACGCTACTGGCGCTGATATTCTTAAGCCTATTTGTGGGTTACCTGTCCGTGGTCTGGTACTTTGCCCATGATACTCACCGGCGGTTATATCATATCGAGATTTCCAAATGGTCATACGTCTCTTCAAATATCCTGTTCGCTATTCCCGTATTGCTGCCCTGGTTTTTTCTTTCTATTGTAGCCGATATCATCAATGTCCTGCCCTTTCGGCTACCC
Organism: uncultured Desulfobacteraceae bacterium; assembly: GCA_964433795.1. GTDB lineage: Bacteria > Desulfobacterota > Desulfobacteria > Desulfobacterales > SURF-15 > DUZK01. The sequence goes on from CAYSUA010000135.1 coordinate 9,428, forward strand.
AAAACCCTTCTGGCAACACCTGAAGGGCAAGTCGGGTACTTTCTTCTCTTTTTATTCGGTATTGCCGTGGTGGGGCCTGTGTTTATTCGGATGTTCTGGCGATGCAAGCCCCTGGAGATCGGAAATTCCAGAAGCCGCATCCAGCGCATTTGCAAAGCCGCAGACATCAAATATGCAGATATCCTTTACTGGCCCATATTCGGGGGCAGGCTGATTACCGCCGGGGTCATGGGGCTGACAAAAAAATTCCGTTACATTTTGGTAACCGACGCCCTTTTAAGGTATCTTGAGCCGGAGGAGATCGATGCTGTAATTGCCCATGAAATAGGCCACGTGCGGCGGAAACACCTTTTGTTCTATCTCTTTTTTTTCGTGGGGTACCTGCTGCTGTCCTATGCCGTGTTTGACCTGTTCATTCTCCTCGTCCTCTATAGCCGACCCGTTTACCGAATCATAGAAATCATCGGCATTCAACAACCCACTGCCCTTTCAGCCATTTTCAGCCTGATGATTATTATTCTGTTTTTGATCTATTTTCGATATATATTCGGCTATTTCATGCGGAATTTCGAACGCCAGGCCGATACCTTTGTGTATACACTGTTTAACAGTGCGGATGCTTTGATTACCACACTGAAAAAAATCGCCACATCAACAGGACAATCTCCGGACCGCCCCAACTGGCACCATTTCAGCATTACCGAACGCATCGCCTATCTGGAAAAATGCGAACTGGACAGAACATGGATCCGCCGCCATGACAAAAAAGTCCGAAAAAGCATAGCCGCCTATTTAATCGCACTTCTATTCATCGGAGCAGTCGGTTACCAGCTTAACTTCGGTGAAGCCGGAAAGCAGATGAGCGCTCACTTTCTGGAGAAAATCGTCCGAAGCGAATTGGAAAAAACGCCGTACAACGCAAAATTGTACAGCACACTGGGGGATCTGTATTTCGCCCGAAAACAATATGCCGAGACCATAGAAGCCTACGAGCAGGCGATCAAGCTTCAATCTGAAAATGTCCAGGTGCTCAATAATCTTGCCTGGCTCTATGCGACCTGCGAAGATGAGCGATTCAGAAATCCGAAACAAGCGCTGAAACTGGCTGAAACTGCCGCAAACCTGGAGCAGGCTGCCTATATCTTGGATACACTTGCTGAAAGCTATTTTGTCAACGGCATGTTTGAAGAAGCCATCGATGCGGAAAAAGAAGCCCTGCGCCTCGCGGAGAAAAACCGGTCCTACTATGAAGATCAGCTGGAGAAATTTAAAGGAAAGTCGTAAGCGGTTTCACTATTTTTTCTTTTCATGCAACAGCTTCACGATAATGTTATCGGCCTTACGAAGCCGGTCGGACAACATAGAAAACAGCTGTTTGGCCACATCCGGATATTTTTCTATGATTTCAGGTGTTTTCTCTCCGGGAAACCGTTTGACCATGGATCGCCCTTTGGACATGATGGTGGCTGAACGCGGTTCATCGGTGATTGCAGACATCTCTCCGAAATATTCACCCGGCTGTGACAATTCAGCGATCACTTTTCCTTTTTTGACAACCAACACAGATCCCTGAACCAGTTTATAGAAGTCCTTATCCGTATTGCCTTCCCGAACGATGATCTCCCGGTCCTCGTAACGTTCGATCTCCGGATTGACCAGATATGCCGGAAGCGCTTCTCTGGTCATGGTGGTTTTTTTCAAAACTTCATCCACCGATGTTACGCCCTGGCGAACTTTTTCAATACCGGCATCTCTAAGCGTCACCATGCCTTCTTGAATCGCGATGCGCCGGAGTTGGTCCTCTGGCACACCGGCATTGATGGCTTTGCCCACTTCCTCAGTAACCGCCATGAGTTCATAGAGCCCCAGGCGTCCCTTGTATCCCATTCCGGAACAATTGGGACACCCTTTTGTGCCGTAGAATGCAATGTTCTCGATATCTTCTTCGGTAAACCCCATATTCATCAAATCTCTGGAATCGTGCGAGTTCTCCTTTTGTTTACATTTGAGGCAGAGTTTTCGAACCAATCGCTGTGAGAGCACCATGGTAACCGCTGATGCCAGCATATAGGGAGGAATGCCGATATCTATCAGTCGTCCGATGGTTGAAGGGCAATCGTTGGTATGCAGGGTGCTGAAAACCAGATGCCCGGTCATGGCCGCTTTGAGGGCAATTTCAGCGGTTTCGAGGTCTCGAATCTCACCCACCATGATGATATCCGGGTCCTGTCTGAGAAACGCCCTTAGGG
>CAYSUA010000136.1:0-10400 GCA_964433795.1 uncultured Desulfobacteraceae bacterium
TACTAAACCTTCTTTCATGAAAGGAAATACAGGTTTGATATTTGGTTTAGTGGTAATATAGCCTACTCGATCCTCATCAGCTCTTATCGCGATGTAGCTGATGGTTTCGTCTTCTCCGATAAATTTTTCAAGGGGTATGATTTTAAGCTGTTTTGTACACCATCTTGCTTGAGGAGAAGGCAGAAAGCCGCCATAAACAGAAAGCCAATGATCAAAACCCCTCTCAGATTCAAGAAACGCGATTTTTTTTCCAAGCAAGATCTCAAGCTTTTTTAGGTAAGCATAGGTTTCAGGCAATTCCTTATGCGTATCACAGAAGAAATATTCGATATTAGGCACTCTGTCTCTTAGATACAGAGCCAATGCAGTGCTATCTTTGCCTCCTGAGAGACCCATTATGTGGCGAACTTTCTTACTACGCAATCTTTTGCTCCTTTATAGGTTCTTTTCCGCTTGATTTGGAGATTCTGCTTCGCTTATCAAAAATCTTTTCAATCAATGCAGCTGTAACGGCCTGTTTGAGATTCGCATCGTCATTAAGTCCATAATTATCTATTATCTGGTCAGCAATCCGGTCTATATTTGCCTGTTTTTCACGGTCGATCCAAAGCATCTGATGGATCTCATCACCATCTGGATATGTGACGGTGACTCTCCTCGCATCGATGCCTTCGTTTGGAATCGCTATTTCCTTTTGCAATGCCTCAAGATTCATGAACCGTCTTGCGAGATCACTAAGCTTTGTTTCGAAAATTATTACATCTTCATCTGTCCATGATTTCGGAGGCTTATTAGATATTATAAGCAATACTGATTCAAGCCAAGATCTATTATTCGATTCTTTATCAGAGGATGCCAAAATGAAGCTTTTCAGGCGCGGCTCTATCACCTGAGAAGAAAGATTCATTGCCCTATAACGGAGGTTATCTCGAAATTCAGGAGAATCAATCTTGATTGCAAAAGCACGCTTAATCAGCTTCTCGCAGTGGCCGAGGAGATCGTCATAAGCGACCTGCAGCGAGCTTAGAGCTTGGACCAATTTTTTCCTGAAGCGCTTGACAAGCAACCTGTCTTCACCTTCATCACCGGTGATGGGTGGAAGCCCACAAGCCTGAGGAAGAGCTGAAAATAGAAGCTCATCGGGCTCTTTTGCCTCAAGAAGCGCCTTTCTAACAGCCTTAGCCTCATCTGTCACTCGGCTTTCCGTTGTAAGGGTAAAATGAGATAATCTTTTTGCGAATCCGACAAGAGGTTTCACGATGCTAAGGATCGTCGCATTCCTGAGATTGATGTCAGTCTTAGATCTGTCAGAAGAGAGGATCTTGCCAAGCTCCCGGAATATCTCAGCTCTCAAGCCCGACACTTCGAAATATTTCACAGAAAACCTTTCTGGCTTCTTTACCAATAGTTCGAAATGTTCAGGCCCGAGCACCGGGATAAAGCTTCCATCAATATAGACGCTCACGTACTCATTGTGATAGAGCAGGACCACAAGCAAGAGGACCGGTATGATGCCCTTCTTTGCACCATAAGGCGGGGCTTCAAGCAGGTCATTTAGCTGGCATATGTTCTTTGGTTCGGCTCTAGATGTTCTGCAGAAATCTTCAATTGCCGTCCATAGATGATAGATGCCATTGTCATTTCTTGCAGGTTTTGTGAAAACCCATCCATTCTCTGACTCGATATACAGCCCCGTTTGACTGAGTACAGATTCGAACATGCTGTATTCGGGTCCGTTACCAACTATTCCCAATCTCGGTTCGCCGGCATTCTCAAGCATTGCATTGATCAGCTTGTTTCTTGCTGTTGCCCCTTGGGATGTAAGTTCCCTTCGGTTTATCAGTTCATTCCAGAGGCATGGACTTTGATAATAAATATGGTCACAGAGATGGGATAGGTAGCCTTGAAAATCTGCCCAATTACCAAACTTCATCTTTTCATTAAGTTCGAAGCTGTACACTTTCCCTGAAGCAATATTAAAAGACCTTGCCAATGCGTCATTAAGCAGCCTTTGGGCATAAAGGATACGTTGGCTAACCTCCCGCCTTGCAACGCCATCTGTCTGCAGCTGTGATGCATTCTTCATAACGTTTCGTAATGTTACAAATTCATTACAGGCAATCTGCAACGCATTCAACTCAGAGGCACAGATGACAATGACCGGTTTACCACTGAGCGTCTTGTGTGGTATCTTTTCAAGTTTCTTTAGATCCCTTTCATTTCCGACCCAATAACAGATAAGTCCGTCACTATCAGGATTTTTGCATTCCAATGATTCAAGTGATTCAATTCCATCGTAGTATTGCCGTTCAAAATACCTCAAGGTCCCGGTTTCATAGCTGTGCCGTTGAACCACAAGAGGCCTCAATGGTGCATACTCATTGAGTAGCTCTGCAAGCGATATATTAAGAATTTCGGCCTGCTCTGAAAGCTCTTTTTCTATATCGAAATCAGACCCTTCCCATATTCGTAGCTCGTCTATCCGTTTTCTCCAGATCAGGAATCCCTTTTCCAACAGTTCTACTGTCTTTTTTTCCCAGAATTCGAGTTCAATTTTGTCGTCTGGCTGATTGCACATCGCAAGGGCGACGGTCCTCTTAGAGGCTCTCAGCGAACCGGTTGTTGAGACGAGATTTAATAGCCCGATTGTCTTTAAGACCAGCTGGACATCCGGATCAAGATGGCTTGCATCAGCCAACCGTGATTGAATCTCGACCCACCTCTGGATTTGCGGTCTTGCTGAAATCGACATGCCGGCTGATTCAACAAAATAGTCATATACTTTGTGGAGTTTGAAGCTTGGCAGTCTTTCACCATCGAATACTGCCTGGGAGATGAAAGTGGAAAACGAATCAGGTTCATCACTTGCAAGGAAAGTAAAAAGAGTCCGGTCATTCTGTGAATATTTTGTGCACAAGATAGGAAGGATGAGAGCACTCAGCGGATGCAGAGGATAGGTCGATGATAGGTCGTCTTTAGAGAAAAAATTCGAAAGGTCATGCTCTGATAACGCATTGCACCATTTTTTAGCCCATCGGTTTACGGATAATGTGAAACGATTGTCAGTTGCTCGTTCTATCGTCTGTCCGATGAGTTTCATCATCCGATCTGACGATTCTATGAAAGGGATATCCTCAAATCTTCCCTGGATCTTTGCCCATTCGTTCCTTTGCGCTGAAGCGAGACCATGTGCATAGTCGATGAATGACTGATGCAGCAGGCCGAAAATGAATACATTGAATCCATCCCTATTGGACGGAAGCTCGGCAATCTGCTGTAGCAGATAAAGATCATCAATGGACTGGTTCTGAGAAGAAAATTCAAGGTTTTTTCCAAGCTCATCGATTATTAACAATATTCCGGATTTTGATGCTTGGGCCAATGATTTCATGATCTGGATAAGGTGGTTATTGTCAATCTCTGAACCTCGTTGCGATTTTGCATAGAGTGAATTCAATTCAATTAAAGCATCTGGCCTTCTCCCCCGCATATTCTGCCAATAATTAGATACACCGTTATTTAGCGCTCTAATGACAGTCCTGACAATCGGCTCTCGCTGTGCTGTTGCAACAGCCCTTATCAGACCCGATTCGGGAAGCCTACTCTTGGTCTGTCTTTGCAAGGAATTGGATTTTTCTGTCTGTTTAAGTATCTGGATTGAATTGAGATGATTTTGATCATTTCTGGGTGCTGTGAGCGCCGTCAAAAAATTTGCAAAAGCTGATTTGCCAGTCCCATAAGAGCCCGTAAGAGTCCAAGCGCGAACAGAATTGTCAAAAGTTAAAGACCTCAGAAACCTTTCGATACCATCAATTGCTCTTGATGTCGGGATATAACCGAGCAGGCTATCGGGGATTCCGAAATCACGCTCAAGGTTTACAGATCTTGAATACCTCCGCTTTATCGAGACAAATTCTGATAGGATTGGCATATCAATTCCTTTTTCTGTAATAACCGTCCAGAATTCTTTCAGATATTTCCGATGGGTCACTATCGTAGGCAAATTGGATCAACCCTGCAGTGTCTGTTAAGTATATATCTTTGGCGTTGCTGGAAGTAGTTTCAATAGCATCGCTTAGAGAACTTTCAGTAAGCTTGAATGCCTGGCCTGGGCTTCCCGCATCATAAAGCAGCCGTGAGATGGAAATCGTTCTCGCATCGTCCTGAAAAGATGCTGAAAATTCAAGGCAGGCTGAAACAATTATCTCTGGTGGCAGGGTCGGCTTGTTACCGAAATTGAAAGTGAGTCTCTTAGAATCAGTATATGCGTTTATGATTCCTAGATCCGTGAACGGACAGTCAAGCGAATCTTCTTTTATATTCTTTGGCCCTGTCCTTTCGACATACATCCTGAGCAGGCAGTTCACATCCTTGCTCAAAGACGAATCGTGGATCTTTTTACTTGGAAACAGCTTATTCCTATATTCCTTCAACGAAAAAAGGAGGTCATCGGCTGAAAAATCGATCTTGTTTAGCTCGTTGAATGCAAAATACCATGCCGGAGCATAGCAGGGTGGCTTGAACAGATTCCAATGAAGCAGCCAAAGTGATGATGGGTTCTCAAGAAATGGGTCCCACCCGCTTTCCCTCAATAGCTTTTCTGCGAAACTCGTAGGTTTGTAAACGTATTTTCCGTTATCTTTGGCTTCATCGACGACCTTAAATGCTATACACCAGTACCTGATGGCCTTGACCATGTTTTTCCCGACACCCAAAACAACAGGTGCGGATTCTTTTGAAAAGATCAAATTGTCCTCATCAGCTTTGTCAAAACCTTTTTTTAGCCAACCAAATCTTGGATGAAAAGTTTCATGTCGCGCAAAAATAGGTAATATTTTTGATCCGTTATTATTAAGAGGATTTATCTGTTTCATCACGATTACCTGTATTTTGATTAAATGAAGGGATATTTTTGCATACATTTCCTGTGCAATAATGTCAAATCTAAACTACATTATATTGTTATGTGTGACTCGATCGGTAACAACATATTGTATTATTCTACCAGAAAAATTTGAAATCAGCATTAAACAGATTAAATGATTTTTATTTAAGTTTATAACAGCGATGTGACAGATACGGTCACATTGACCTTACTTTTGTGGATAGACCCGTAAAGTTTTGATGCGATCGCACAAAAGGGTCTATAATTCATTGTATCAAAAGGCTCCTTCTGCAAAAGGCCACTGCCGCATCTTTCACACCCCTGCCTTTGAGCACGGAGTACCGTGCAATGGCCTCGTTCTTTTCAGAGCAGAGAATCAAACCTATCGTCGGATTATCGCCTTCCACTTTGCCGTACTCTTCGTACATGCGGACATAACAGTCCATCTGGCCGATATCCTGATGGGTGAGTTTTCCGATTTTGAAAACTGCTCAATCGATAACAGTATGAGCACTTTATCCTTTAAAGGAACTGTTCGCGACTTTAGCTGTTACTTTAGCTCTGACTTTAGCTGCTTTTCCGTCTCTCTTTTATCCTCTGGTATTTCAATGTATTGGGGGTGTATTTTAATGGCTGTCAAAAAATATGTCCGGTCACCGTCTGTTATAAATTCCGGAGGCGGAAAACCATTTGCTTTCATGTCTCTTATGATTTTGGGAATTCTCGTGCATCTTCCTTCTGGCAACCAGAACCCCTTTTTGTAGGTCCGACTTCTTGATGGATCTGTCCGGCCCAGGAAAACTAAAATACATAAAAAGAGAAGGTCATGGGCAGTGAGCAAGTATATTTTATGCTGTGTCAGGGTTAACCGACCGAAATTGATAGGTAAGATAACTAGAAAGCGGAGGAAAGGTCAAACTAATTTCGAATTGCGATTGACGATTTAGGATTTTAAGGAGAGGTGCATGGTGAGATAATGAGGTTTGGGGGACATTCTATGATCCTTATGTTAAGAGTTTCTTTAAATTTATTTATAATAAAAAATTCAATACGTTAGAAGCTTCATCAAATCATAGACGCACTTCTCCTGTCGTGGTTCCATGGTTTCGGCGAGGAAACAATACGAATGAGGATTTCGAATGAAGTAGGTTGGAGATTTGTCGGATGTACGCATTTTTCAATCCTGTCCGTTGGATTTGTGTAAGGATTTTGTGTAACAGACAGAATCGAAAAAATAGGCTAAAAATAGATATAATCTCTGTAAATTCACAGAGTTATGTAGAATGGTGGAGATGAGGGGGCTCGAACCCCTGACCTCGGCATTGCGAACGCCGCGCTCTCCCAGCTGAGCTACATCCCCACGAATTTTGAGTTTCCTCTATACAATAATGATATAATTCGGTCAAATCAAATTAACCTTGAGTATTTCATACTTATTTTGTATGAAAGGCTCTTTCCGTCTCTCACAGAGCACACGGAGGCGCAAGGTCTATTTGATCTGAATTCCTGACCCTGGTTAAATAGGCTTCGCATTTAACTGGGCAGGGAGGGGAATTCAGAACAATTTACCATCCCGCTGTCGCGGGTACTCAATTTTCCAGTTGAAGAGTTAGCAGGATAGCCGATCTGCGAATATAATCAGAGGAGAAAATAGTGAATACAGACAATATCATCTTAAAGGACGCATATAAAAAATTTACGCTGGACCAGGATAAAATCGTCCCGCCTGAAAAGACCGTGGAGCGCATCAAGAAAAAGCTCAATGAAGTCGATCTGGATATCCTTAAAGGTACGCTCCGGATCGACAACGGGCGGTTGGACATACCGATATATGTCAGTGTCTGTGGCGATGATGCAAAAGCGGTCACCGGAACGAAAAAACAGATGGGAAAGGGGGCAACTACCAATCAGGCAGAAGCCAGTGCGGTAATGGAGCTTGCCGAACGATTCAGTTTTTTCACCTTTTGCAACACCCCCGATAATTTCGTTGTGGATACCTATGCCAATATTAAAGACAACGCCATTCCCTTTGACATGATTGCCAAATCCGTCCATGACGAATCCGAAGATCTGCCCCAAGCAAGAAAAATTTTTGAAACCCTTCCGTTAAAGTGGACCCGGGCCTATAACCTCACCCGCCAACAGCCGGTTTGGATACCCTTCAGCTGGTTTTTTGCCATCAACGAATTTAACGGACCCTCTGCCGGAAACTGTGTGGAGGAAGCGCTGAGCCAGGGAATCTGCGAAATTGTGGAACGTCACGTCTCATCGGTAATCAGCCACAACAAATTATCCGTACCGGCAATCCGGCCGGAATCCGTCACCGACACCATGGTGGTGCAGATGCTTCAAAAGTATAAGAAGGCGGGGATTCAACTCTATTTATCCGATTTTACACTGGATATGGGAATTCCGTCCGTAGGAGCCATGGCCTATGATCCATCCACATTTCCGGAAAAAAGTGAAATCGTTTGGACCGCCGGCACCACTCCGGACCCTCAAAAAGCGTTCAGCCGGGCGCTCACTGAAGTCGCTCAGCTTGCCGGTGATTTTAATACAGGCGCAAATTACGTGGCCAGCGGATTACCCAAATACAACACCATGGAGGAAGCAGCCTATATCACTGCCGTGGATCAAATAAAGGACATTTCCGAGCTTCCGGACCTCTCTGATGACAATATCAAGGTTGAGGTTGAAAATTGTATCGCCGCCCTTTCGGAAAGAGGCATGGAAGTGATTGTGGTGGATACCATGCACCCGCAGCTTGAAGTACCGGCCTTCTACACCATTATTCCCGGGGCTCATTTTAGGGAGCGGGCCATCGGAACCAGTGTCGGAATGTTTTCGGCAAAGCTGATGGCGTCAAATGATAATCCTCTTGATGCCATTCGAGACCTTGAAGGATTTGAAAAGACCCTCCCTGGAAATTATTATACCCGGTTTTACCTCGGCACCAGTTACCTCGCCCTGGATGATCCTGAAGCCGCATTGGCTTATTTTGAAAAATCCCTGACGTTAAACCCAACGGAAGAGGATATTCCCAGTATCTATTCCTACATGGGGGTTTGTTTGAAAGATATGGGGCAATATGAAAAAGCCCTTGATAGACTGAGACAAGGGGAAAAACTGGATCAGGATAGAACCGACATATACAATCTCATGGGATTTTGTCACTTCAAGTTGAAGGAACATGAAAAAGCCATTGAGTGTTTTGAGCAGGTGATCAAACTGAACCCGACATCCGCCATCGATTACGCCAACATTGCATCAAACTACCGGGATATGGGCAACAACGCAAAGGCCGTCCGTTACTATGAACTGTCCCTTTCCATGGACCCCACCATCGAATTTGCAAGGGATAATTTGGAAAAACTGAAAATGAGCTGAAAGCTGAAGGCTCAAAGCTTAAAGAGAAGGTGTCCTGATGATCAAGCACTACCCTTCAATTGCGCTCTGATAAGACTTATATCCTGGTTGAGGGTTTCAGGCATTTTCAACGTCCGGTTTAAGCTTTCGATGACTTCCTCTTTGTCGATCCGATTCGTGTTCATCTGTTCCACAATCTTTGATAGATCTGTATCGTACCCCTTGAATCTTTCTATCAGCATCTGATGGATGCTTTCCGAGATTGCATCCACAAGCCGAAAGAGATACTGAAATTTTATATTCTCTTTATAATCTTTGAAATGAGATACAATGGACCTTTCGGTTTCCCGTTTCATCTGCTTGACACCATGTTTCAGCGCCTGAATTTCCTCCTCGTTTTTTTGCTCTATCGGTTTTTTGAGCATCTTTTTAACCAGCTTGGTCAAAGAATAAAACCCCAGCCTCATGATGGCTTCCGTACGTATCCGGGCCGAGTACTGCATAGACGCCGCCGCCGGTGGAAAAGAGAGCGCAGCAATCGCTTTTACGGTATCCAGTGCCGGATAGTTAATTTCCTGCGAGGTATCGAGATCCAACGGCAATCCCAATTTCTGCATGCTCTGGCTGTATTCCCCCAGTGCGTCCTTTGCCATACCATCATAGGGGGCGGCGATGGCGCCGAGATGATTGAAAATCTTCCGTTCCTGGAGCCTGACAAAATGAACGACTTTCGGGTTAACCGTCTTGGCCATAAACGCATCAAGGGTCTGCTTGAATTCCTGAAAAACCATATACAGGGTATGGGTAAAACCGGAGGATTCCAGGGTTGCCTGGTATTCATCCATTGATATCCGATAAGAGCGAACCGCTTCAATGACAGGCTCCATGACATCTCCGCTTCTCAGGTCAAAAAACCGGTCGATATCGGTCCTTAATTTCTCCTTTATTTTGTATACCGCACCATCCAGCGTGCTCTTTATCATCGATTTGATACTGTTCATTTTTTTTCGGTGAAGCTTTATTCTATCTTCGATTTCTTTCGCCCGTTCTGCATCACCGGACAAAACTTCCTGACGTAACTGAAGCCAATGCTTCATTCCTGAGGTAATAACTCCCAACCGCTCGAGATTGTTCTTTATCTGTAATGCCGGCTTCTCTACGGTAAGTTTTTTGAGTAGCGTATCTTTGAATAGCTCCGTATTTTGATCTGAAACTTCAATAAACTGCGTTTCATTTCCCCATTGGCTCAACCGGTTCCGGTCCTTTTCCGGCAGATCTTCCCTTAATTCCTTAAACAGATTATAGAGGGCCGATATAGGATAAATTTCAGGGTCCGGTTTTATAATGGAAAGCTCTTCTTTAATCCCCTCCACCAGTCTTTTCAATTCGGGTATGGATTCATGCTCATTCAGGTCACAATTGACGACAAACAAAATGTTATCCATAATCCCCATCTTATTAATCATGGAAAGAAACTGGATATCCGCCTGTCTCAATCCCGTTCGGCTGCTGATGACGTAAACAATCAAATGGGTTCGAATAAGGTAGTCCTGTATCATGGTCAGATGCATTGGATTTGAAGAATCGCTTCCCTGGCAATCTGCTATTTCAATGTGAGCGTTGAACGCCCCGGTGTTGATCTGGAGCTCAATATCCCTGAGGTAAACCGCCAGCGCATCGGTTCCGACAAACCGCCGATGATCGGCAAACGATCGCTTCTTGTATTCGACGGTTACGTTCTTGGTACCGATGGTGTCTTTTACGCGATCATACCCTTTGAGGTAGCTGTTCAACAAAACCCCGTTTACATTTTTGGAATCATTGGTGATCAAAGCTTCGGAGTCCAGACCGGAAAAGGCGTCTTCCAGCGTCTGGCGCTGCTGCTTTACCCGTATATCGAATCCATCATGATGCAGGTGTCCGTTTAACGACGGAAACAGGACCAATGCTCGTTGGATGTCGCCGTTTATTTCATTCCAAGACTTGAAATAGAGTGTGGCATTGAGGGTTTTGCCCGCTCGAATGCGGGTCACAATGGATGTAATCACTCCGGCGCCCCGCATCACATAATCGCCTTTAAAAAGGGAGTTCACAAATGTGCTTTTCCCGGATTTGATGGCTCCCACAACAGCCACCCGAACGACATCTT
>CAYSUA010000136.1:10410-11665 GCA_964433795.1 uncultured Desulfobacteraceae bacterium
CGGAAAGCTGCTGGTTGATAGATCGGCAGCTTTTTTCCCATTCAACCAGGGTATCGTCGAAAATTCCCGGTATGGTATTGATATCGGAAATCCAACCAGTCAATTTTTGACTAACATTTATCAGTTCTTCTTTCAATTGCAGGAAACGATCCATCATCCTGGCGACCTCTTCTCATATTTGATCCTGTAAGGTTCAATCGGACATATCATTTGAAAAAATTAGATGTTTATGATATCTATACTGCACTTTTTGGATCCATCCGAGCGGCAAACGCTCTTTTGGACAGACAGATGTTTCCGAACCGGTACCACGCGCTGTCATGCGCATAGGCAGCCATCACCGTTGGATATTGCTAACAGCGATATTGGAGCCGTTAATGGACGGGAACCAAACCATGAAGGGAAAAAAAGATCTATGTCAGAAAAACATCCTGAATGTCCGCTATATAATCCCTTAAATTGCAAAGAGTACTATAATCCTAAACTCTGTGCATTTGTGAGGAAAGACAAAGTCTGCCTGAAAAAAAAGAAACCTAAAGCAAAAGCAAAGAAGTAGGCAAATACAACTTTCGGGACGTTATCACGCATGACCCGCTGTATCCGTCAGCAGCGTCGGATCGATTCCCATCCCCTTAACAGCAGCTTCCCACCGTTCTTCAACGGGTATGTCAAAGATTATCTCCTCTATAACCGAACTCGTCAACCACGTGTTCTGCATGATCTCTGATTCCAATTGACCCGGCCCCCATCCCGCGCATCCGAGGCTGATGATAAAAGATTCCGGTCCGCTACCACCGGATACCGCAGCCAGAATGTCTATGGTATTGCTCATGCCGATGGCAGGATTGATCTGATAACAGCCTTGCCACTCAAATGGCGGTCCATGCAGAATAAATATCTCATTAATGTTCACAGGGCCGCCGATATGAACCGGCATATTTTCAGCCCCTGATAAAGGTTTCAATTCGAGTTCCTCAAATATGTCCTTGCCGGACAATGATGGATGAACCCGATTCAAGACAATTCCGATGGCGCCTTCATCGTTATGTTCGCACAGCAAGGTAACCGTCAGATCAAAATTCGGATCCAGCAATCCCGGCATGGCGATCAGCAATTGCCCTTTAAAGAAATCGGAGGATTTGAGCTCCATGCATTGCATCTCCACAAAATCTGATAGTGTCCGTCTACGAATTCATGTTTGACACAATCGGTGTCCAATTCATAAATGAGCCATTTTTTCGTTGAGCAAGGCCGC
>CAYSUA010000137.1:0-11643 GCA_964433795.1 uncultured Desulfobacteraceae bacterium
CCTATCTGCCTGTTCAATTCAAAAGGAGGTATGATGAACGATGAATATATGGCCTCCGGCGATGGCCGGAAACCGATATTGATCGCGCCGCCAAAGGCGTGCGAGACCCATTCACACATTTATGGCCCGGCAGACGAATATCCGCGGTTTCCCGGTCGGACACCTGACTTCGGCGCCTCCATTGAGGCCTACGAAACCATGCTCAATCGCCTTGGTATCGAGCGCTGTGTCATCGCCCAACCTTCGCTGTATAGCACGGACAACCGCTGCACACTGGACGCCATCGAGCATTTCGGACAGACACGGGCACGGGGTGTGGCAGTGACGGAAAAGGATGTCACTGCCGAGGAACTTCAGCGATTGCACGATGCCGGGATGCGTGGGTTGCGCTTCTTCCTCATCGTTGACGACTTTACGATGGACGACGTGCCGGAAATGGCCAAGCGTATTGCACCTTTCGGTTGGCATCTTCAGATACAGGATCTTGGCAATTGGTTGCTGGAGGCGATTCCGATTCTTGAGAAATTGCCGGTCGAAGTTGTGGTCGACCACATCGGTCGGACACCGCCTGAAAACGGCGTTGATGATCCGGGTTTCCAGGCGCTGCTCCGCTTCATGGAGACCGGTCGCTGTTGGGTGAAAAATTCAGCTCCATATCTTGCCAGCACAGACGGACCGCCGCATTATACCGATGTGGGCGACAGGGTTCGTGCCCTGGTTTCCGTGCGGCCCGATCGCCTGGTCTGGGCGGCCAACTGGCCGCATCCCAGCCACACGCCGGGAAACAGGCCGGAGGAAGCGGACTGCCTCGATGTCTTGCTCGACTGGGTCCCCGAAACGGCGACCCGGGATGCGATTCTTGCAGACAATCCAGCCGTGCTGTATGGTTTCGGCGACTGAATAACCCATTGAGAGCAGAACGTATTTAAATAGGAGTTCGGGACCGGCTGCCTGCAATTGCTTGCATAAATCGCAGCATGTTTTCGACTGTTCCGATATCGATCATCGTGTTCGTTTCCCGGCCCGTTTCGATCTCAACGACGACCACCGTCGGCCCCTCCTCTGTCAGGACCTCGGCAAGGTTTGCTTCGACGTCGTCCATACCTTGCCATCGGTGTGGTTTCTCGATACCGGCCCCCTTGGCGATAGCATCGAGTCTGGTTTGATGTGCCGTTGCGGTGGGCTGGCATCCGGTGTTTTCATAGCAACGGTTATCCAGAATAAAAATCTGTGATGTTTAAATACTTCGCAGTGATGAACATATTTATTGATAATTTGCCCAACGCATAACAGATTCCTTACTGTGTATGCTATAGACGCCAAAATTCGAGATACAGGGTGTATTTTCGATTACAGAGATTGCAGAAACCATACGATTTAACACCCCCACTTGAATTCATCCCCAATCTCATGTAGCTAAGCTGTTCATGAATGAATCTGCTGAACATCAAACCACCCCATTTCGTGCCGAGCCGCCAGACGCGGCAGCGCTCCATCAAATGCCGTTTCGCTGGGTAATGCTGGCGCTTCTGTGGTTGCTCTATTTTTCTTTCGGTATGGTGACCCGATCGCCTTCGCCGCTTATTACACCCATTATCAATGACCTTAAAATGTCATACGGTCAGATGGGCTTTGTATTGGGGTCGTGGCAGATGACCTATATTGTCTTGGCCATCATGGCCGGGATCATCATGGACCGGTGGGGCATAAAGAAATCCATTTTTGTCGGGGCTTTGATTATCGGGCTTTCCGCAATATTGAGATCGTTTTCAACGGGGTTCTTTACCCTGCTTATCTTTGTCGCCCTTTTCGGCGCCGGCGGCCCCATGATTTCCATCGGTTGTCCTAAGACCATCGCCCTTTGGTTTAAAGGCAAAGATCGGGGTACTGCGGTGGGCATCTATAGCACCGGACCCTGGATTGGGGGCATGACCTGCTTAGCTGCCACAAACGGGGTGGTGATGCCGCTTGTGGACAATAGCTGGCGTCTAACATTTGTATGTTACGGTACCTTGGCATTGGTTTTTGCCCTGCTATGGTTGTTTTTTGCAAAGGAAGTGAATCCGGAAACCGAATCGGAGCGGTTTAATCCCGTTCACGTGCTTGCTGATTTAATGAGAGTTCCAAACGTTCGCATCATTCTTTTATGCGGTCTCTTGTCATTCGGGATCGGGCACGGCTTTTCTGCATGGTTGCCAAAAATATTGGAATCCAAGGGCTTTTCACCGATCCTTGCCGGAATCGGTGCGGCAACCCCGTTCATTGCAAGCATTCCGGCGGTGCTGACCATTCCCCGGTCGGTTCCGGCCCACTTTCGGGGAAAAATCATCGCCCTGCTTGCCGTGCTGGGGGTTATGTCCATTCTGTGGGTGGTGGCGACACCGTTACCTCCCATTATCGGGCTTCTGCTTTACGGTGCTTCCGGCACCTGTCTCATGCCCCTTCTGGTCCTGACACTCATGGATACTCCCGAGGTTGCTTCAAAATATCTGGGGTCGGCCACCGGGGTCTTTTTTTGCGTGGCGGAAATCGGCGGGTTTTTCGGACCCTTTGTAGTGGGTTATCTGGTGGATGTTACCGGGGGTTTTCTTACTGGTTCCTTTTTCTTGGTCAGCCTGGGTGTGATCATACTCGCTCTGATGCTTAAGCTAAAGATTCCGTCGATTACTTTTGAGGGCAAAACCTGAACCATGGCGCTTTATTTCTTTCAGGGCGCTGCATTTGCATTGTCCGCGACCATCATGCCCGGGCCGTTTCTGGCGTTTTTGCTTTCCCGGTCTCTTCGGTACGGTTGGAAGCGGACCTTGCCGGCCGCGCTGGCTCCTTTGTTCACAGACGGCCCCATCATCGCCCTGGTACTGATTGTGCTTACCCAACTTCCCAAACAGTTTCCGGATTTTCTTCAGATCGCAGGCGGCCTGTTCATCCTCTATATCGCCAAAGGGATATTTTCGTCACTTAAAACCGAAGATCTCGTTGCCGAACCGTCCGGTGATGCGGCCCGTAAAAGCCTGTTTCAGGCAGTTGCCATGAATGCACTCAATCCGAACCCTTACATCTTCTGGAGCATGGTGGGAGGGCCCATCATATTGTCCGGGTGGAGAGAATCACCGGGTTTGGGGTTGAGCTTCATTGTGGGATTTTTCGGAACATTTATTTGCGGCCTGGCTGTCCTGATCATTGCTTTTGCTACAGCCGGAAAGATTAATCCCAAAGCGAATCAGATTCTGCGGGGTATCGCCGCCGTCGCTTTGCTGGGATTCGGCATTTACCTGGTTATTTCAGGAGTGCGAAAATTGATCTGACGTATCGGGCATATATTCTTCAAGCCTCTAAACTTCCGATAAATTATCCCAACTTACTCCCTTTTTGATATCTGCCTGTAATCATGTTATTTTCACCTAAACTGATCGGTTCCAGGTTTACCCGCCTTTGGCGGCGCCGTAGGCGACCAGGGTTCAAAGGTTATAACCGATTGAAACTGCTGACATCTCTAATCAAGATCGGGAATAATCAGCATAACCTGTTGGGTGCGTCGGCCTTTAAGCCAAAGTGAAGACAGGAATCCTTTGATAATAGAAGATTAGGGTTTTTCAACCCAGAACCCTGAACGCTGAACCGCTTAACCTAGGTTTCAACAAGTTGATCGTATTGAAAAGAAATTTCAGGAGCCGTGTGTGAGTCCATTTGATGTCGCTTTCGGCCTGATGAAAAACCTGGTGGCCGGGACCCTTTCCATCACCTTTATCGGATTGATTCGAGCAGCCTTTTGGAAGCGGAGCAGAATCATGCCGGGGTGGCTGCTGGGGCTTCTTTTTGCCGGGGCGGCCTTTGTGGGTCTACTGTTTCCCGTGACCTATTCTCCGGGTGTTTTGCGTGATTTCCGGAATATCCTCATTGCACTGGCTTCCTACTATGGCGGGCTTCAATCGGGCCTGGTTGCGGCAGGCATCGCCGGGGCCTATCGGTTCTATCTGGGCGGCGGGGGTGCATTCGGCGGAATTCTGGGTCTGTTCTCCTCGGCATTAGCCGGGGCTTTTATCTTTAAGCTACTGTCTGCCAGGATACTTCAAGCGTCTTTTAGACGTCTGCTGACGCTGGGAATGGTCATATTTGCTATTACCTTTCTCTGGTCCTGGACATTGCCGAAAGAACAGGTGTTGAAAGCCATTCAGACCTTTTTCATTCCGGAATTGATTTTTTATCCGCTGGTTACCGCGATTTTCGGAGCATTATATCAGCTGGAAACCGATCGTCAGACTTCCATGGAGCAATTTCGCGCGGTATTCCAAGAGAGCCAGGTCGGTATCATTGTCACCTCGATTGCGGAGAATCGAATCATCGATGCAAACCCGGCGTTCTGTTCCATGCTGGGGTATACGCGCCAGGAACTTTTGAATCTAACCCTTTTGAATATCCTGCATCCGGATCACACCCCGGAGATAGAAAGACTGATTCAGATGGATGAGGAATCCCCACCGCAAGCGTTTAAAGTTGAAAGACGTTTCCTCAAAAAAACCGGCGAAGTGGTTTGGCTCAATGTAGCGGCTACTGAAATTCACAGCCAGGACGGTCAGGTCCAATACGGAATTGCGGTGATGGAAGACATCACGGACCGGAAGCTGGCTGAAGAATCCTTGAAACAATACATACAGCGCCTGGAAATCCTGCACAAAACAGACCAGGCCATTCTCAAAGCCGATTCAACCGAAATCACCATTCAAGAATCACTTCGGCACATTCGTGAGATGGTTCCCTGTGAACGTGCCAGTGTGATGCTTTTCGATCTAAAGGTCCAGGAAGCCCGGGTGCTGATGGCCGAGGTGAGTGGAACCAGCCGGATCACCGAGGGGTCTATCGTATCATTGAAAGATTTTCCGGACATGGAGGAATTGAATGCAGGCGAGACGATTCTCTTGCCGGATCTGTCTGCCCTGACCGAGTCCAGTGAGATATTCGACACCCTGAAACAGGAAGGCATGGTGTCTTACGCCATGGTTCCGCTCAATGTTCAGGATAATCTAATCGGGACCCTCAATCTCGGTGCGGTCCTGCCCGATGCATTTGATACGGGGAGAATCGAAATCGCAAACGAGGTGGCCCACAGCCTGGCGGTTGCCATCCAGAACACGCGATTGATGGAAGAGATCCTGCATCACCAGACGGAATTGAAAAAAATGTCGGCACAAATCCTGGACGCACAGGAGATTGAGCGAAAAAGGATATCCATAGAACTGCATGACGAAATGGGTCAAGCATTGACCGGCATCAGCATCAACCTCGCGGTCATTGAAAAAAAATTGGTGGACGATACTGATCCGATTATCAAGGATCGAATCATTGAAACACGGATGCTGGCCGATCAGTGCTCCGATCAAATCAAGGATTTGTCGTTTAACCTGCGACCGTCCATTCTGGATGATCTTGGGCTGGAGCCCACTTTGCGATGGTACATCGGGGGATATGCCAAGCGGATAAACGTTCAAGTCGATTTCGAAACCAGTGATTGCGAGGATCTGCAGGCTTCAGAGGCAAAAACACTGCTCTATCGGATTGTACAGGAGGCGTTGAACAATGTGGCAAAGCACGCAGAGGCACGTAAGGTATCTGTTCGTCTCAGTTGTAACGAAACAACCGCAAAATTGATCGTCGAAGATGACGGCAAGGGATTTGATGCCCACATTCGGGCCTCATCGCAATCTGCAGGATCCGGGCTCGGTCTCATCGGCATTCGAGAAAGGGTGACGTTTATTAACGGAACATTTAATATTCATTCCGTCCCGGGTCGGGGAACACGCCTGGAAGTGGAGATACCCAAGCACCTCGGAGATACATCATGAAAAAGAAAATACGCGTACTGGTTGCCGATGACCACACCATTGTCCGGAAAGGGCTTTGTGCCTTGCTGGATGGTAACAAAGAGATTGAAGTGGTGGGAGACGCTGAAAACGGCAGGGAAGCAATTAAAAAAGTGGAGCAGGTGCAGCCGGATATCGTATTGATGGATATTACCATGCCGGGACTCAATGGATTGGAAACTACCCGTCAGCTTAAAAAGCGGCATCCCAAAACGAAAATATTGATATTAACCATGCACGACAATGAAGAGTATATATTTGAAACACTGCGGGCCGGTGCCTCGGGCTATCTGGTCAAGCGCACGGCACCCGACGAACTGATCTCCGCCATCCACGCGGTCAACCGGGGAGAGTCTTTCCTAAGCCCCTCCATTTCCAAACGGGTGATCGCGGGATACATTCGGGTTGGACAATCGGAGCAGGAAGAAGATGAGGCCTTCGAGAAACTGACCGACCGGGAGCGGGAAGTCCTGCAACTGATTGCCGAAGGTCGTGTAAACCGGGAGATCGCAGAATTGCTGCATATCAGTATAAAAACAGTGGAAACCCATCGATCTCACATCATGGAAAAACTAAACATCCGAAACATCGCCGAGTTGACCCAGTATGCCATACGCAAGGGGTTGATCAGTTTGAACGGTTGAAAGGCTGTTTCGCTTTGTCGGGTTTCTCCTGATTAAAAAATCAGGATTTCATACTGAAAAAATCAGGTTTTTCCCGATACCTTTCTGTTTACATTCCTTTTAATATCCCTGCATCGCTTGGTGAGTCTATATCGTATATCGACATAGATACGTGTTTGTATTATGTATTATCGTGGAGAATATGCTTGCTGATTCAAATGGGCGCCCGACCTCGCAAGCCACGCCCCTTCGATAATCCTGTTCGACTGTCGGTGTTTAAGATACTCACCCTAACCGCAACCCTCAAACCGAACAACAGATAGGGAG
This sequence comes from uncultured Desulfobacteraceae bacterium, assembly GCA_964433795.1. Lineage (GTDB taxonomy): Bacteria > Desulfobacterota > Desulfobacteria > Desulfobacterales > SURF-15 > DUZK01. Next base: position 6,809 of record CAYSUA010000137.1, read on the forward strand.
GACCCAATGAAAAAGCTATTTTTTGTAATGACGGCTATAATCATCGGTATCGGTCTTTGCACCAATCCTGTTGGCGCAAAAATGACCTTCAAGGTACTCGGACAGCCGCTGGCAACCGGGTTGATTCAAAAAAACAAGGAACAGCCCTTCTTTGAAAACTTTGCTAAAAACTCCGGCTTGGATATCGATGTCAATTACAAGCCCATCGACGTGACCGGGCTCAAATCCGAAGAAACGCTTCGGGTATTGAAAAACGGTCTTTTCGATATTGTATCCATCAGAACAGCTCAGGCCGCAAGAGACGAACCGTTTCTTTTGGGTCAAGATCTTGTCGGGCTGAACCCGGACTACAAAATGGCCCGGAAGGTTTATGATGCCTACAAGCCCCACTTTGATGCCCGCTTAAGAGAACGGTTTAATTCCCGCCTTCTCGGACTGTGGCCCTTTGGACCGCAAGTGCTTTTCTCCAAAAAACCGATCAGCGGCTTAAAGGATATCAAGGGCCTGAAAGTACGCGTCTATGATCAAAGCCTGGCCATGTTCGTGGAAAGCCTCGGAGCCATTCCGGTTCCCATCGGTTTTTCCGAAGTTCAACAGGCCCTGGCACGCGGTGTGGTGGATGCTGCCATCACCGGAGCCAGCTCCGCCAACTCCGCCGGATGGCCGGAGGTTTCGGAATACTTCATGCCCATCGGATTTCAGGTGGGTTTCAACGGTTATGCCATCAACATGAATACCTGGAACAAATTGTCCGCCGATCAGCAAAAAAAACTGCAGGCCGCCATCGATAAGCTGTGTGCCGATATCTGGGAATATTCGGAAGAGATCTTCTATGATGCGATCCGATGCAATACCGGAAAGGAACCCTGCAAAACCGTGACCAAATACAACATGAAAGAGGTTCCGGTCACCGCCGCGGATCTGAAACTGGTTTCCGATGCGGTGATGAAAACCTCTTATCCTGCCTGGGCAAAGGTTGCTGAAAAGAGTTATCCCGGCGCCGGCAAGAAGTGGAAAGAAATCGTCGGCCCGATTCTCAGCAAATAGGAAAGCGCGGACACACTTCATTAGATGTTGAAACCGCTGGACGTACCTCCGATTGACAGACTCGACGGTACGTCCGGTGGTTCTTCCAATCTCTTACAGTAAGGAAACCGTCGTCATGAACATTGTTTCCAAAATCATAAGCTGTATTTTCGGATATCTTTGCTTGGGACTTTCGCTCTTTGTTACCGCAGAGGTTGTTTTGCGCAAGCTTTTCGCCATGTCTTTGCAGGGTGCCGACGAACTCGGCGGATATGTGCTGGCCATCGGATCCTGTATGGCATTCTGCGCGGCACTCATCGGACGGAACCACATGCGGATCGACATCCTCCACTACCGACTGCCGGGAAAGGTTCAGGCGCTGTTGAACTGGCTGGCCATCGTAACATTGGCCGGCTTCGGTGTGCTGCTTGCGTGGACGTCATTCGGTATTATTAAAGACACCATCAGCTATCACAGCACGGCACCCACCCCCTGGGCGACTCCCATGATTTATCCGCAGGGTCTCTGGTTTATCGGTTTGCTCATGTTTGCCGTTATTTCGGTGATTTTGGCCGGGCGCGCCACCAAATATCTGCTCACTCATCGGATGGAGGAACTTAAGGAAGAGTTTCAACCCAAGGCTGCCAAAGAAGAACTGGAAGAAGAGCTGGAGGATGCCGCACGGCGGTGAATCGAACCGGGAGATAAATCATGAATATCGGAACCATTTTTTTTGCTTTTTTAAGCGGGTTGGGATTGCTGCTGTTCGGTCTCCCCATCGGTGTGGTCATGGTGGCGATGGGCACCATCGGCGGATTGATGGTATTCGGACTCCCGTTTATCGGGTCCATCGGAAATGTTGTCTGGGGCGTTCAGAACAACAATATCCTGACAGCGGTACCGCTTTTCATCCTCATGGGAGAACTGCTTTTGCGCACCGGCATTGCAGACGGCATGTATCGGGGATTATCCGTATGGCTCAGGCGATTGCCGGGGGGCCTGGTCCATACTAATATCGGATGTTCCGCCCTGTTTGCCGCCACCACCGGGTCATCCGTTGCCTGTGCCGCCACCATCGGAAATGTGGCGCTGCCGGAGCTGGACAAACGAGGGTATTCCAAACGGCAGGCATTGGGATCTCTGGCAGCAGGAGGCACACTCGGCATTCTCATTCCACCCAGCATAGCGCTGCTGATTTACGGGAGCCTGACCAACAACTCCATCAGCAAACTATTTGTCGGCGGTGTTGTACCGGGAATCCTGTTGACGCTTTCCTTTATGATATACATTTTCATTATCAATGTGAGATCCGGTGCCGTTGAAGCCGAACCGGCACCCACATGGTCGGAGCGGTTTGCAGCTTTGCCACCGTTGATTCCGCCGTTGATTATATTTGCCGTTGTTATGGGAAGCATCTACTTCGGTCTCGCAACCCCAACGGAATCCGCCGCCCTTGGAATACTGACCGCTCTTTTATTTGCCATCAAACGGCGGCGCCTTACCTTTGACGTACTCCATGCCTGTTTCATTCGCTCGGCGCAGCTCACCGGAATGATCCTGCTGATCATCGTGGGTGCGTTCATACTCAATCTGCTGCTCAGCCTGGTGGGGGTGGCGCAAATCATGACCGAATGGGTCACCTCAAAGAATTTTTCCCTGAATCAGTTGCTGCTGATCTTGATCGTTTTCTATCTGATTCTGGGATGCTTTTTGGATGTATTGTCCATCCAGGTGGCCACTATCCCCATCGCCTATCCCATTGTGACGGCAGTCGGCGGGGATCCCATCTGGTTCGGTGTTTTCATCGTATTGATGAGCGAAATCGGCATGATTACGCCGCCGGTGGGCATGAATCTTTTCGTCATTCAAGGGGTCCGCCGCGACGGCGGGGATCTCAGCGATACCATCTGGGGAGCGTTGCCCTTTGTGTTCATCATGATGGCATTTACGCTGCTTTTGATTGTGTTTCCGGATATCGTTCTCTGGCTTCCCCGTCAGATGTCGTAAAAATAGGTGCATGATGCCGACGTCGATGAATCAGAATATTCCCGATCGTTTGCTCATTGCCGTGGGCGGAAATGCTATTCATCCGGCCGGCATTAAAGGAACATCTGAAGAGCAGTTTGCCATTGCCGCCGCTGCCGGTAGGGCGCTGCTGCCGATTTTAGAGATGAACAATGAGCTGATCATTACCCACGGCAACGGTCCGGGTGTGGGCAAAGTGATCATGCGGCAAACCATTGCCCGGGACCAGGTGGTTCCCATGTCCCTGGATATCTGTGTGGCCAACAGCCAGGGGGGTATTGCTTATGTGCTCATGCAGGCTTTTGAAAATGCCCTGCGCGAAGCCGGAAATTCTCGTCATGTGGTTTGCCTGTTGACCCAGGTGGAAGTGGATCCAACGGATCCGGCATTCAACAGCCCGACGAAACCCATCGGATATTTCTTTTCAAAAGAAGAGGCAAAACGGCTTTCCAAGGAGCTCGGCTGGTTGATGCGGGAGGATGCCGGTCGAGGATGGCGGATGGTGGTGCCTTCGCCAATGCCGAAGCATATCTGTGATATCTCTCTGGTAGAGGCTGTGGCAAAACGGGGGACGGTGGTAATTGCCGGAGGCGGGGGAGGCATTCCGGTGGTTCGAGATCGACAAGGCATACGTCACGGAATTGATGCCGTCATCGATAAAGATCTCACTTCAGCCCATATGGCCAATGTGCTCGGAATCAAGGATCTGATGATCCTGACGAGTGTCTCTCGTGTTTTCCTGAATTTCGGAACCCCGGAGCAACAAGAGCTTGGTGTGGTTTCAGCCTCGGACATGAAAGCTTACCTTCAGGAAGGTCATTTTTCCGAGGGAAGCATGGGACCGAAGATTGCGGCTGCCATACGATTTATTGAATCCGGAGGCAAGCGGGCTATTATTACTTCACTTGAAGAAGCATTGCCTGCCTTATATGGAAAAACCGGTACTCATATAGTTTCCCATGTTAACTAGAAGCTATCTCAAAAAAGTTTTTTGGCCCGATCCCTGCGTTGGGCCCTCGTTTCAAGTCCTCGACATACATGAGTATGCCTGCGGGTTGAAACTCGGCCCCGCCTTGGCCTTGAACCAAAACCCTAATTTTGAGATGGCTTCTAGACACCAGGCTATAGAATCATCCAGTCATGTGGCAAATCAGAAAGAGCCGGATTGTTTTTTTCCGGTGTGTGTGATGGGAAGAGATGCCGGAAATGCACTTTCTTCGAAATCTCAATGGCGGGTGCTGGCCGTATTTCAGAGAAGTATATATTTTCAGAACAGTGAAGGGAGTCTGGTTTGTCTTGGGCCCAAGGAATTTGAGGCCGGACCGCTCAATGCGCTGTGCGGATTTCCGAAAAATATAAATTGGTTATCCAAAGGTATCGGCTCCGAGTCGACTGTGGCATGTAATGACCGGTTTCTTTCTGTTGATGACCGGTTTTGGTTTTCATTCACGCATGCTGCCGCATGGAAACCTTCGGTATTTTCGACTGAATGGTCTTTTGAAGCGCTCGATCAGGGATTAGAAATCATCACCGAAGAATCGAAGCAGCGATACCAGCAAGACGGTTTTGCATCCTTAATTCCTTTTATCATGGAGATGCCGGATACACCAGAGGACATGGGTTCTCCTTTATCATGCATGGCCTGGAAACCGATTGCGTTTCTATTTGACTGGCTTAGAAAAAAGATATCCAAGGAAAGGAATAATTCATCGGCTTCCATAAGGCGTGAACTGGAATACTTAATCGGCCTGGGTCCCGGTTTAACCCCATCCGGTGATGATTTG
>CAYSUA010000138.1:0-11615 GCA_964433795.1 uncultured Desulfobacteraceae bacterium
TATATGCCGCAACAGATATTCGGGCCCGAAGACGTTTCGAAGAATTAATAGATACTTCCGATGTATCATATGAAACGGTAAAAGCCGACCTCGTGAAACGCGATGAAAACGATAGTACAAGGGAGTTGGCTCCATTAAAACCGGCAGCGGATGCCGTTCGGGTCGATTCTACAGGGCTCTCTGTGGATGGTGTCGTTGATGAAATGATGGACGTCATCCGAAAAAAGTAGACCCCACTGCCTTGAAAAATCCCGCCGCCCGTTAAATCCGACAAATTAATCATTGCTTTTTATAAAGTAGTTTGATAGCAAACGCTGATTGTGCTGATGCTCATAGACATCGGCGTTCAATAAGGCTAAGGGGGACATTTTTTCATGGAAAACAGTTTACAAAACGATTCAACTGAACCGACTTCCGAAATCGATTCAAATGCGGATACCGACACTTCGAAATCAGAATCGGCCAAACCGGAACAACCAGCTCAAGACACATCGTCTGAGGCTCCTCAACCTGCAGGTGGGAATATGGAAAACCTGATGGACATGTATGAAGAGAGCTTCAGAAGATTTCAAGAAGGCGAGGTGGTTACAGGGAAAATCATCTCTGTGGATAAAGATTACGTATCTGTCGATATCGGTTATAAATCCGAAGGGCAGATCGCCATTCGTGAGTTTCAGGATGATGACGGAGACGTTAGCGCCGAGGTGGGCGATACCGTTGAGGTCATGGTGGAATGGTGGGACGACGATGAAGAGGTCGTAGTCCTGTCAAAAGAAAAAGCCGCTACCGTAAAAGTATGGGATGAGATCAAGAAAGCATACGAGACTGATGGAACCATTGAAGGGGTTATTACGAATCGTGTGAAGGGCGGTTTTTCAGTGGATATCGGGGTTCAGGGGTTTTTACCCGGCTCCCAGGCCGACTTGCGCCCCATTCGAAATATGGATGAAATGGTGGGTCAGACATACCCATTCAAGATACTGAAATATAATCGGAAACGGAGCAATATAGTCCTTTCGCGTCGAGAGCTGCTGGAACAGGAAAGAGAATCTAAAAAAGCCGAAACCCTGTCGACCATAACCGAGGGCAATATTATTGAAGGAGCGGTCAAGAACATTACCGAATACGGTGTCTTTATTGACCTGGGCGGTGTCGACGGCCTTTTACATATCACGGATATATCATGGGGCCGTGTGAAACATCCTGCTGAGCTGTTTTCCCTTGGAGATACCATTTCGGTCAAGATCTTGAATCTGGATTTGGAAAAAGAGCGGGTTTCCCTCGGAATGAAACAGCTTACGGAAGATCCCTGGGCAACGGCTGCCGAGAAATATCCTCCGGATGCACTAATTACCGGAACAGTGGTCAGCCTTACGGACTACGGTGCATTTGTGGAATTGGAAGAAGGCATTGAAGGGCTTATCCACGTTTCCGAAATGTCCTGGACCCGTAAGATTAGACACCCTTCTAAAGTCGTATCCATCGGAGAAGAGGTGGAGGCGGTGGTATTGGATATCAAACCGGAAAGCAGAAGGATCTCGCTGGGAATGAAACAGGTTGCTCCGAATCCTTGGGATATTATCAGCGAGAAATATCCGATGGGCACCACCATCGAAGGGAAAATAAAAAATATCACCGATTTTGGCTTGTTCATCGGAATCGACGAGGGCATCGACGGACTCGTTCATATTTCGGATATTTCATGGACCAAACGGATCAAGCATCCATCTGAAGTATACAAGAAAGGGGATTTACTCCAGGCCATCGTATTGGATATCGATAAGGGAAACGAGCGGTTTTCATTAGGGGTCAAGCAGCTGGAAGCGGATCCGTGGGAAACCGTACCCGAACGGTATCCGGTCGGCACCGAGATCTCCGGAACAGTTACGAATGTAACCGATTTCGGTATCTTTGTGGAGCTGGAGGAGGGTATCGAAGGCCTGGTTCATGTATCGGAGATAACCAAAGAAAAGATCAAAACCCCTGCCGGGCAGTTTAATGTGGGTGATATGATCAATGCCAAGGTTATGAACATCAATGTTGATGAGAGAAGAATCGGCCTTTCCATTAAACGGATTGAAATAGAAAGCGAACAGAGTATTCTTGATGATTACGTCAATACGCCGCAGTCCCCCACATCGGAATTCGGGGAAATGTTGAGAGAAAACCTTCAGGAAAAACTCAATGATGAATAGCGGTCACCCATGTTTTCCCGCAGACATCCATATCTATTTTTCCTATTAATTTTTTCCACCATTGTTGCCATAACCGTTCTGGGGCTGTCACTCATGATTGTGTTCAGCCCCAAACGAAGTGAATTCAGTACCGGCAAGAACCAGGTCGGCATCATCGAAATCAAAGGCGTTGTTTCCGATTCTAAGAATATTATCGAAAACATCAAGCGATTTCGTGACGAAAAATCGATAAAAGCCATTGTCCTCCGCATCGATTCCCCCGGCGGCGCCGTGGGGCCGGCCCAGGAAATTTACCGGGAAGTTAGAAAAGCATCACAGAAGAAGCCGATTATCGCATCTTTGGGCACGGTGGCCGCATCGGGCGGTTATTATATTGCCGCCGGATCAGATGGCATTATCGCAAATCCGGGCACCATAACCGGCAGTATCGGTGTCATCATGGGATTTACCAATTTTCAGGAAGTTTTGCGAAAAATCGGTCTGGTTCCGATTGTGGTCAAGAGCGGGGCGTACAAGGATATGGGATCTCCGGTTCGTGAAATGACCGTAAAGGAGCGGGAAATCCTTCAGAACTTGGCGGATAAAATCCACGCGCAGTTCGTCAGAGATGTCGCATTGGGACGAAAAATGGAGAAAGACGTGCTGGCACCGCTGGCTGACGGCCGAATCTACACCGGGGAGGAAGCCAAAGACCTCGGACTAGTGGATCGGATCGGAAACCTGGAGGATTCCATTGAGTGGGCCGGTCGAAAAGGCGGGATAGAGGGAGAGATTGCCGTTGCTTATGCACCTGAGAAGCGGTTTTCTCTGATCAAGTATGTACTCGGTACCCTGCTCGGTCGGATTTCGGAATTAATGTTATCCACCAAAAGCATCCCGCTGGCCCTATAAAGTGCACATCCATTGTTTCCAATTCACGGATGAGGATTTTTGTTCAAGATCAAGGAAAGCAAGCTCTTGCGCGGAGACGTAGCTTGCTACGTCGCACAAGCAAGAGTGCCGATTGACGCCGAGATTGGGCAAAAAGACCATTCGTGGGTGGAAACTAGCTGAATAGACTAACATCCCCCATCCCTTCCCGAATCACTTCAGGCTCATCATTGATCAGGGAGATGACGCTGGACGGTTTCCCGGATACGGCGCCACCATCGATTACGGCATCGAGACGCCCCTTGAAAACATCCTGTATGAGTGAGGCATCGAATAATAGGGAGCCATCCGGCAGCGTGGCGCTTGTGGATATAATGGGATTTCCCAGCGCTTTGACGAGCGATATGCATATGGGATGATCCGGTACTCGGATACCCGCGGACTTCCGTTTGGTGACCATGATCTTGGGCACCAGCCTGGAACCTTCCAAAATAAAGGTATAAGGACCCGGCAACAACCGTTTCATGGTTTTATAGGCATAATTGGAAACCTTTGCATAGTGGCTGATGTTCTTCAAATCGGAACAGATAAAGCTGAAGGGCTGGTTTTTACTCCTCTGCTTGAGTTGATAAATCCGCTCGATGGATCGCTTGTTCAATATATCGCATCCGATACCGTAGTGCGTATCGGTGGGATAAGCGATAATTCCCCCCTTCTGGAGGATTTCAGAAATCTTCCGGATCAATCGTTCCTGCGGATTTTGAGGGTTTATTTTGAGTAGCATGATTTGCTCTGTTCCGTTTATTCTTCGCGATTTTGCGTTATATTAGCGTCTCCATATTATTGTCAAGTGACAAATAAACCGTTGCGAAAGCAACCGCCATTTGCTATTCAAATCCGTTAATCATTTGCGGAACTATAACCAATACAAAGTAATTGTTAGAAGTTTAGAAATTTTGAGGACAAATCAACAGGAGTGCCAGAGCAATGGAGTGTTGAAAAAAAATAATTCTTTGAAACAATACTCCATCACTCCAGTACTCCAATACTTCGAAAATACTCAGAATTGAAAGCCCCCCCAAGGATTAGCCTTCTTTTGGGGGTATAGGACCGATTATTTAACTTGAGCCCGTTTTGGAGGATCTAATGGAAACATTCCCGATGGAAGAAGCGTATTCATTCGATGATGTGCTTCTCATGCCGAATCGTTCGGCTGTACTGCCGAACGACGTCGATACCGGCACACAGCTGACCCGGAACATATCCCTGAATATTCCGATTACCAGTGCAGCCATGGATACCGTTACAGAGGCGCGGACTTCCATCAGCATGGCCCGGGCAGGCGGAATCGGTTTTATCCATCGGAATATGAGTATTAAAAGCCAGGCCGTAGAGGTGGATCAGGTCAAGAAATCCGAAAGCGGCATGATTATCGATCCTGTAACCATTCATCCGGACCAGCCGGTAGGCGATGTATTGAAACTCATGGAGAATTACCGGATATCAGGGGTGCCGGTGACCAAAGACGACCAACTGGTGGGAATCGTAACCAATAGAGACCTTCGGTTCGAGTCCGATCTGGAAAAGAAAGTATCGGAGGTGATGACCAAGGAGAATCTCATTACGGTATCCGAAGGAATTACACTTGACGATTCGAAAAAGCTATTGCATGAGCACCGCATTGAAAAGCTTCTGGTGGTGGACACCAAAGGCAGGTTGAAGGGTTTGATCACCATAAAAGACATCGAAAAAATAAAAAAATACCCCAATGCCTGCAAGGACACCATGGGGCGGCTTCGGGTGGGGGCCGCCATCGGTGTCGGACCCGACATGGAGGAGAGAACCGATGAGCTGTTAGCCGCCGCCGCCGATGTTATTTTGATCGATACATCTCACGGGCATTCCGATAATGTGCTGAACGCGGTGAGAAAGCTCAAAAGCGGTTTCAAAGACATTGAACTCATTGCCGGCAATGTGGGCACCGAGGCAGGGGCCCAGGATCTGATCAAAGCCGGTGTCGATGCCGTTAAGATCGGAATCGGACCGGGGTCCATTTGTACGACTCGAATTGTTGCGGGGGTGGGAGTTCCCCAGATCACCGCCATCATGAATTGCCGGGCCGTATCCAAAAAAACAGGCGTCCCGTTGATCGCCGATGGGGGCATAAAGTTCTCCGGTGATGTAACCAAGGCCATCGGAGCCGGCGCACATTCCGTGATGATCGGCGGTCTGTTTGCGGGGACTGAGGAAAGCCCCGGGGAATCGGTTTTCTTTCAAGGCCGCAGCTACAAGGTCTATCGAGGGATGGGTTCCATCGAAGCCATGAAGAAAGGAAGCAAAGACCGATATTATCATGGTGAAGAAATCAGGGAGGATAAACTAGTACCGGAAGGGATTGTCGGCCGGGTGCCTTACCGAGGCGCACTCTCTGCAAATGTTTTGCAGCTGATCGGCGGACTTAAGGCCGGAATGGGCTATTTGGGATGCTATACCATTGAGGAACTCAGAGAAAACGCCCGTTTTGTCAAGATCAGCGCTGCGGGTCTGCGTGAAAGTCACGTTCATGACGTCATCATCACCAAAGAGGCGCCCAATTATCGGCTCGACTAATCGGGTCTGTTCAAAGAGCCTAACCCGGACGAGCCGGAAAAGTTACAAGTGAACTAAAGTTTGATGAATTCGTAAAAAAATCGAATTTATCAAGTATTTAGTGTATTGTGTTTAGTATTTAGAGAAAAATAAACCATGTGATATCAGCTTGTTGGTGTGCTAAACACTAAACACCAAATACTAAACACTCTCGTAAAAAGCTCGTTTTTCTAACTTTTTACGAGGCCATCATTATTGCATTCAAAAATATTCTGCCCCAAAAAGCACAAAAATGACAATTAAGCGCCTATAAGGAATTCTGATTAACAACTATGTCTGACTTTGTTCACCTTCATGTCCACACCCAATACAGCCTCCTGGACGGCGCCATACGGTTAAACTCGCTGTTTGACCGGGCGGCCGAATATAATATGGATGCGGTGGCCATCACGGACCACGGTACCATGTTCGGAGCCGTTGAATTCTTTGAGCGGGCCGGAAAAAGCGGAATAAAGCCGATCATCGGCTGTGAGTGCTATATCGCCCCGCGCCGACTCACCGACAAGACGCCCATCGATAACAGGGGAATGACGCACCTGATCCTTCTATGCGAGAATCAGGAAGGGTATCAAAACCTTTGCAAACTAGTGACAGTGGCACATTTGGAGGGCTTCTACTACAAACCGCGCATCGATAAAGAACTGTTAAAAGAACACCACCGCGGATTGATTGCCATGACCGCCTGCCTGCACGGGGAGGTGGCCATGCGGATACAAGAAAATCTTTTTGAAGGTGCCGATGATGCAGCGCGGTTTTACCAGAACCTTTTCGGAGAGGATAATTTTTATCTCGAGGTTCAAAACAACGGTCTGCCCGAACAGGAAATCGTCAATGAGGCGTTGTTCGATATGGGAAACCGTTTATCCATTCCTGTGGTGGCCTCCAATGACTGTCATTATTTGGATAAGGAGGACGTCAGGGCGCATGATGTGCTTTTGTGCATACAGACCGGAAAGACCGTTAAAGACTCGGATCGATTTAAATTCCGAACTGATCAGCTCTATTTCAAATCTCCGGAAGAGATGATCGCGCATTTCGGTGATCACCCCCAATCCATTAAAAACACCAAGGAAATTGCCGCCCGATGCAACATTGACTTCGATTTCAAGACCTACCATTTTCCCCAATTCAAAACCGAAAGCAGCCGGCCCATTGACGATGTGTTCAATGAGCGGGTCCAGACGGGATTTGAAAAAGTTATTCGCAAAATTAAAAAAAGAAACCCGGACATTGAAGAAGAGACCTATACGGATCGGCTGAAGTATGAATTGTCGGTTATCCGTGACATGGGGTTTGCCGGGTACTTTTTGATTGTTGCCGATTTTATCCATTATGCCAAAGAACATCGGATTCCGGTGGGCCCGGGAAGAGGATCTGCCGCAGGAAGCCTGGTGGCGTACTCCCTGGGTATAACCGACCTGGATCCGATTGAACACGGCCTCATTTTTGAAAGATTTTTAAACCCCGACCGGATCAGTATGCCGGACATCGATGTGGACTTTTGCATCAACGGCCGGGAGGATGTCTTCAAATATGTGGTGGATCATTACGGCGGCGGTGATTTCGTCGCGCAGATTATCACCTTCGGAAAATTAAAAACCCGGGCGGTCATTCGGGATGTGGGCCGCGCATTGGACATCCCTTTGCGGGAGGTGGATGCCATCGCCAAAATGGTTCCGGATGTATTGAACATCTCATTGGATGAGGCGCTAAAGCAGGAGCCGCGTATCACCGAGATGGCGGAAAAACAGCCCGAGGTGGCGGATCTGATAAGTATCAGCAGGGTGCTGGAAGGGCTTCCCCGGCATGCGTCCACCCACGCCGCAGGGGTGGTGATTTCCGACAAACCGCTTGTGGATTATATGCCCCTCTATCGGGGAAAAAAGGGGGAGGTCGTCACCCAGTACGACATGAAATATGTCGAAAAAATCGGACTTGTAAAATTCGATTTCCTAGGCCTTCGGAATCTTACGGTGATCGAGCGGACGATTTCGGAAATCGAACGCCAAACCGGAACCCGCCCCGATCTTTCCGAACTGGATTTGAACGACAAGGCGACCTATCGGCTGCTTTCAGCCGGCGACTCAACCGGGGTCTTCCAGCTTGAAAGCTCCGGCATGAGGGATTTGCTGGTGCGTTTAAAGCCGGCCTGTTTCGACGACGTCATTGCCCTGCTTGCCCTTTATCGACCCGGTCCCATGGAAAGCGGTATGATCGACGATTATGTAGACCGGAAACATGGCCGGAAGTCGATGGAATACTTGGTGCCCGAGCTGGAGCCCATACTAAATGAAACCAACGGGGTTATCGTATATCAAGAGCAGGTGATGAAGATTGCCGGCAAGCTGGCCAGATACTCCATGGCAGAAGCCGACGGCCTTAGAAAAGCCATGGGAAAAAAGATTACTTCGGTGATGGCTCAACACCGGGAGCGATTCGTGAACGGGGCTGAGATGAACGGCATACCGGTGAATAAAGCCGGGACGATTTTCGATCTGATGGAAAAATTCGGCGGGTACGGATTTAATAAGTCCCACAGTGCCGCCTATGCACTCATCGCATTCCAAACGGCCTACCTCAAAGCCCACTTTCCCGTGGAGTTTATGGCGGCATTACTGACCAGCGAAATGCAGTCTTCAGACGGGGTTGTTAAATATATTGCCGAATGCCGTCGCCATGATATACCGGTGCTTCCACCGGATATCAATGAAAGTGAAAAGGAATTCAGCGTATCCGGCTCAAAGATCCGCTTCGGACTGGTGGCGGTTAAAAACGTCGGTGAAGGAGCCATCGATTCGATCTTGGAGGTGAGACAAGATGGGGAGTTTTTATCCATATTTGATTTCTGTGAACGGGTGGATCTCAGGAAGGTCAATAAACGGGTGATGGAAAGCCTGATTAAATGCGGTGCGTTCGACTCTACCGGGGCGTATCGATCTCAGATGACGGCGGCCCTTGAAGACGCCCTCGATTACGGGCAAACCTTGCAAAAGGAAAGGAACGGTCCGCAGATGGGATTGTTTTCGGGCGGTGCTGAAGGCCCGGCTCCCATCAACACCCCGCCCATGCCGCAGATAGAGGAATGGGATGAAAGACAGCGCCTGGTTTTTGAAAAAGAAGCGTTGGGGTTTTATATATCCGGACATCCGTTGGGCCAGTATGAAGATTTGCTTGAAAAATTCACCAATACCGATACCTTGACGTTAAGTGAAACAGAAGACGGCAGGACCGTCCGAATCGGCGGGATTGTGATGAATTCAAAAACCATCACCACCAAAAAGGGTGAGCGGATGGCGTTTGTGAATTTGGAGGATCTTCAAGGCACGGTCGAGGTGACGGTATTTCCGTCGATTTATGCAAAAGCCTGGGAATTGCTGGTGGAAGATACGCCGATTTTGGTTCAGGGCCAGCTCCAGAGGGATGAAAACGCGGTAAAAATACTGGCCGATACCATAATTCCCGTGGATAAGGCAGAAGAGACCTGGACGGCAGAAGTCCATGTCAGACTCGATATTCAACATACGGAGAGAGATGCGCTCACAACACTCCACAATATATTCAAGAGGCATCCCGGATCCTGCAATGCATTTGTCCATCTGAACGATCCTGACCGGACGGAAACCGTTATTGCACTTCCGGAGGATCTGAAAATTAAGGCGGGAGCTTCACTGATTAGAGAGATTAACGGTTTTCTCGGATATGGTGCCGTTGAAACCATGTGCACGGATGCCGTGTATCAACCGCAATGATGGTGATGAAGAACCTGAAAGGTTAAGAATTGAAAACATCGGATGGAGATCGCAATCGCAATCTTAATGCATATGCCGTCTTATTGGCGGGGGGAACCGGAACCCGTCTGTGGCCGGTATCCCGGGAGCGGTATCCGAAGCAGCTTGTGAAATTTATCGGTAATGACTCTTTGGTGCAAAGCACGCTGAAGCGATTGGCACCCACAATGGGAAAAGAACATGTCCGGATTGTCTGCGGTAAAGAGCATGACCACGAGATCAGGCGGCACATGGAAGATATCGGGTTCCCTTCAGAACAAAAGGTCATTTGTGAACCGTGCGGCCGGAACACGGCTCCGGCCATCCTGCTTGCCGTGCTTCAAATATTGAAGACCGAAAAAGATGCCGTACTCGGCATTTTCCCTGCGGATCATGTGATCAAAGATAACGACGATTTTCACAGGAAATTGGCGGTCGCCTTGAATTTGGCTGAAGCCGGTTATCTGGTGACCTTCGGTATCAGACCGAACTATCCTGAAACCGGATACGGCTATATCGAAGGGGCGGATCGGATCTCCGAAGATGCCCTGAGCATAAAGCGGTTTGTCGAAAAACCGGACAAAAAAACCGCAGAAGATTATGTTGCGGCCGGGAATTTCTTTTGGAACAGCGGAATGTTCGCGTTTCGGGCATCCGTGATTCTGGAAGAGTTCAAACAATTGACCCCGGAGCTTTACCGTGAGATGGACGGCATCATACAGGAAAACGGCAGTGTTGCATTGGAGGATTATGAAGCGTTGCCGGACATATCCATCGATTATGCGGTTATGGAAAAAACAGATAAAGGTGTCGTGGTTCCTTCGGATTTCGGCTGGAGTGATATCGGTTCATGGAAATCTTTATACGATTTTTTAATCAAGGATGAAAACGGAAATGTTCTGGACGGCGACATCATAGTAAAGGATACTGAAGATTGTTTTATTCTGTGCAATAAACGGTTGATCGCAACCAATCACCTCAAAAATATGGTGGTGGTGGAAACACCCGACTCCGTCTTTGTATCTGATATGGACAACAGCAGAGATGTAAAGGCGATCGTAACAACCCTTAAGGAGCGGGGACGGAAGGAGTTCAGGACCCACAAGACCGATTACCATCCGTGGGGTACCATTACGCTTCTGGAACAGGAATCGGATTCAAGAGTGGAGCGGGTTCTCATTTACCCGGGTTCCGTATTCCAGAACCGCACCGAAAGCAAATCGAGAAAGCAATTATCCTTTTTAAGCGGCAAGGCCTCGATTAAAGACAGGCATAAACAGGCCGATTACAGGAAAGGGGAGTTTCTTCAAATCCCGGAACGCCGTACACTGGAGATTGAAAATACCGGTGACCGAAGTCTTGTTTTTATACAGGTGGAATCGATCCTTCCGGGTTAATTTTTTGACGCAGATGTTCGCAGATTTATAGGATTCAGTAACCGGTAACCAGTAACCAGTAACCAGTAAGCAGTAAGCAGTAAGCAGTAAGCAGCAATCAGTAAACGATATAAAAGAAAGCGGATAGTGACCATGAAAGTACCTCTTCTCGACTTAAAGAGCCAGTACCAAACCATTAAAGATGAGATCCTCCGGGTGACGGAAGATGTCTACGAAAGTCAGTATTTCATTCTGGGACCCTGGGTGGAGAAGCTGGAAAAAGCGGTTGCAGAATACTCCAATACGGAATTTGCCGTGGGCGTTTCTTCGGGAACCGATGCATTACTCATTTCATTGATGGCGGCAGATGTCGGCCCGGGTGATATGGTTATTACCACCCCGTACTCTTTTTTTGCCTCTGCCGGATGTGTTTCCCGGGTGGGGGCAAAGCCGGTTTTCGTCGATATCGATCGTGAAACATACAATATCTCGCCGGATCAAGCGGTAAAAACCATTGAAAACCTGTCCACCGAGGATAAAGAAAGGCTCAAAGCCGTTATTCCCGTTCATCTTTACGGTCAGTGTGCGGATATGGACGGAATCCTTGAAATTGCAAAGACGCATGATCTTTTTGTCATGGAAGATGCCGCCCAGGCCATCGGGGCAGAGTATAAGGGCAGGCGGGCCGGATCCATGGGCGACATCGGGTCGTTTTCCTTCTTTCCTTCAAAAAATTTGGGTGCATTCGGGGCCGGGGG
>CAYSUA010000139.1:0-11604 GCA_964433795.1 uncultured Desulfobacteraceae bacterium
AAACCCGCGGAGAACGCCGCTCGGCGGGAAAATGGCCATTTATGGATGGACACTATCGCAAACTACTGACTTATACGCTCCTTGTCAATAATCTACGCTCTGTCTAATCCAATCTAAAAAGGCCTTATTTCCTGTCGGAACCGGCACAGCCAGGACACATGGGCAATCATAGGAATGCAGGGACTTGACCGTTTCAATCAGCTCCTGCACCCGTCCTTCCGTGGTTTTCGCAATCAATACCACCTCGGTATCCTCCTGCAGCTCCCCCTCCCACATATATATGGAATGCATGGGATCGATGATATTCACACAAGCTGCTAATTTCCCCTCAACCAGTGCTTTTCCGATGGTTCTCGCCTCATCCCTGCTGCCTGCGGTCATATAAACAAAATTGATTTGCATCATGCCACCTCGTTTTTTTAAATATAGGTTCAGCGTTCAGGGTTCAGGGTTTACCCGCTTAACCCAGGTTTGCATATTGAATAGCAATAATCGGTTTCTATGTCGAGCTTACCGATTCATAATAAAAACCCTCGACCCCTTACCTCCTCGAATCCTTGGCCCCTTTTCTCAAAGTAACCATTTGACTTTTTAGTCCATTTCTTTTTATTCTTCGCAGCCTTAAAAAATCAACATTTCGGAAGAGGAGACATATGGTTTTCGAATTTAACGGGAAAAAACCCAGAATCGGAAAAGACGTATTCATCGCTCCCACTGCAACGGTGGTGGGCGATGTTGAAATCGGAGACGGCGCCAGCATTTGGTATGGAACCGTGGTCAGGGGTGATTCAAATTATTTGAAGATCGGAAAGAACACCAACATTCAGGACAATAGTACCATCCATACCGATCGAAGCGGACCCACGATCATCGGAGAAAACGTAGCGGTGGGTCACAATGTCGTAATTCATGGATGCACCATAGAAGACCATTGCCTGATCGGTATCGGTGCCTTGGTGTTGAATCAAGCGCTTGTCAAGAAAGGATCGGTGGTTGCCGCCGGTTCTTTGGTCAAGCCTGGGCAAACCATTGGTCCGCACCACATGGTAATGGGAAATCCTGCGACATTCAGAAAAGAAGTTACGGATACCGAACTCATCGACCGGCCGGTTACCAGTTACCTGCAGTTGGCAAAGGCGCACATGACCGTTCGGGAAATGAAAGGCTTTGCCCCTTAAATAGTGTCCATCCAGAAATGAGGATTTTTGTTCAAGATCAAGGCATGCGAAAAAAATAACCACAGGTATATATTTGATATTCCGAGGATTATTTTTTGAGCATAACGATGAGATTGGGCAAAAAGACCATTTATGGACGGACACTAAATAGGAACCAGGGCGCCTTCAAGGCAGAGTTGTTTCCTGAAAATACCCTCTGTGCTCAGTGTTAATTGCAATCGGATTTCTGGAATCATTTGCCATTGACAGATTATGCCGACCATGCATATTTTTGTTCTTCATGATTTCATAGGCTTTGCTTAGTAAAAATATAACAAAAAGGTCAAAAACAGAGGCAAGAGGGGATACCCAATGCATTACGACATTCAGAAACTACGAGATGATGCTGTCAAGATTTTTCACAAAGGCTTGGAGGCTGTGGAACCGGCCGCAGCCGTCAAACGGAACTGCAAGCTTGAAAATGATATCTTTACGATTGGAACGACTGCATACGATTTATCCACCATCAATGATATCTACATTACCGGAACCGGTAAGGCATCGGCCCCCATGGCTGCGGCCATCGAAGATATTCTGGGCGATCGGGTCACCACCGGCATTGTAAATGTGAAATATGGACATGTGGCCGACGTAAAGCGGGTAAAGTTAATAGAAGCCGGCCATCCGGTACCGGATGAAAACGGCCGGCAGGGTGCGCGGGATATGATCGACTTGGTTCGGAAAGCCACCGAAGACGACCTTGTTCTGTGTCTGATGTCGGGGGGGGGATCTGCGCTTCTGCCGCTGCCCGTAGAAGGGTTGACGCTCAAGGATAAACAGGACACCACAAGCGTGCTCCTTGCGTGCGGCGCAACCATCCATGAAATTAATGCCATTCGGAAACATCTTTCCGGTGTAAAAGGGGGACAGCTGGCGAGAGCCGCATATCCGGCAAGGATTGCATCTTTGATGCTTTCGGATGTCATCGGAGACGATTTGGATGTCATCGGCTCAGGGCCCACCGTGCCCGATTCGAGATCTTATCAAGACTGCATGGATCTTTTCAAAAAGTACGACATCACGAGCAAATTGCCCGAAAAGGTCGTTAAACATATTCAGGCGGGGATTGCCGGGCAAATACCCGAAACACCCAAAGCCGACGATCCGGTGTTTCAGAAGACGCAGAACCTGGTTATCGGGAGCAATATTGACGCTATTTTATCCGCACGGCGTGAAGCGGAAAAACTGGGATACAATACCCTTGTACTCTCCTCCATGATTGAAGGAGAAACCAGAGAAGTGGCCCTGGTTCACGGAGCAATGGCAAGAGAGGTGCTTAAAACCGGAAACCCGCTTTCACCGCCGGCATGCATCCTTTCCGGAGGAGAAACCACGGTGACATTGAAAGGCTCCGGGCTTGGCGGGAGGAATCAGGAATTTGCTTTGGCTGCAGCCATGGATATTGCCGATCAGGGGAATATCGTCATCCTCAGCGGTGGAACCGATGGAAATGACGGCCCCACCGATGCGGCCGGCGCTATTGCGGACGCTGAAACATTAGGCCGGGCAGAAGCCATGAACCTATCGCCTCAGGCGTATCTGGACAATAACGATTCTTATCATTTCTTCGATAAACTGGGAGATCTTCTAAAGACCGGCCCCACGAACACCAACGTGATGGATGTGCGAATCATATTGGCAGCATAGCAGATCAGAGAGGATTTCATGCCGTTACAATTCGAACCCGTAACTCTGGACAAACAGGTTGCCTATCAGGACATACTAGCCCAATGCCCCCAAAAGACATCGGATTACAGCTTTGTGAATTTGTGGGGGTGGTCGCGGGAGTATGATCTCTCCTGGGCATGGGATGACAAACTGGTCTGGATCCGGCAAAACGTTCCCGAACCGATTTATTGGGCCCCCATCGGCCCTTGGGCAGAAGTAGATTGGAACGCTCGGTTTTCAGCTCATGTTTCAGAGACCATCCAATTTAACCGTATCCCTTCGCAACTGATGGAACGCTGGGAAAGTGAGATACCGGATCGGATTCAAATCAAAGAGTCAAGAGGCCACTGGGATTACCTGTATGATTGCACTGAGCTGGTAGAACTGAAAGGAAATCGGTTTCACAAGAAAAAGAACCTGGTAAATCAGTTTTTAAGAAAATACGAATTCACCTATGATTCCCTGACAGCCGATCGGATCGACCTGGCCCTGTCATTACAAACAGATTGGTGTACCTGGCGGGATTGTGAGTCTTTTGATACATTGGCGGCTGAAAACCGATCGATTCAACGGGTTCTCGAAAACTGGACGGAACTTGAAGGCCTTTTGGGCGGTCTGCTTCTGGTTGAGGGCAAAATTGCCGCCTATACCGTTGCCGAGCGACTGAGTGAAGATATGGTGGTGATTCACTTCGAGAAAGCAAACCCGGAATTTAAAGGAGCGTATCAGGCCATTAATCAAATGTTTTTGGCTCACCTGGACAAAAGGTTTCGTCTGGTCAATCGCGAACAGGGTTTAGACGACGAAGGGCTGCGGAAGGCAAAACTGTCGTATAACCCGGTTGACTTTCTGAAAAAATATCAAATCACCATTCTCGATTAGTCATTAGAAAGAAAAACGATGAATGAATCGCACCTTTTGAAGATTTCAAATGAACTCGATGTCGAGCAATGGAAGATACAAGCAACCGCTGAACTTTTTGACGAAGGGGCAACCGTGCCCTTTATTGCACGGTATCGAAAAGAAAAGACCGGCAGCCTGGATGAAGTCGTCATCACCGCGATCAGAGATCGGCTCGGCCAGCTTGCCGAATTGGATGCCAGAAAAGAGACCATCCTCAAATCACTGGAACAGCACGGCCACCTCGATGAAGCGTTAAAGGAAAAAGTGATGGCTGCCCCGACCCTAGCGGTGCTGGAAGATATTTATCTGCCTTATCGGCCCAAAAGACGCACTCGGGCAACTGTGGCAAAGGAAAAGGGATTAGAACCCCTGGCCACGCTGATCTTCGATCAGAATGGAACGGATCCCCACTCGGCCGTCTTTGCATATATTGATCCTGAAAAAGGAGTTGAAAACGCGGAAGATGCACTATCCGGTGCCAGGGATATCATTGCTGAAATGATAAATGAGGACAGTGAAATCCGGGCTGCTCTCCGGTACCGGTTTAAAAAGAAAGGGATCATACAAAGCAGGGTCGCTTCCGGAAAGGAAAAAGAAGGCATCAAATACAAGGACTATTTTGAGTGGGAGGAGCCTGTGGCATCGGCTCCCTCTCACCGCATATTGGCCATGAGGCGGGGGGAGAAAGAAGATTTTCTGAATCTCACCATCGCACCTTCCGAATCAGATGCCCTGGAAATTTTGGAGAATCGGTTTGTGACAGGAGAAAAAGAAGATTCTGTTCAAGTGAAACTGGCGGTTCAAGACAGCTACAAACGGCTCCTTTCCCGCTCCATGGAAACTGAAATACGTCTTGCCTCCAAGGAAAGGGCGGACACGGATGCAATTGCCATCTTTGCAGACAACCTCAGGCAACTGCTTCTCGCGCCGCCATTGGGAAGAAAGCGGGTGATGGGAATCGACCCGGGATTCCGGACCGGATGTAAAGTCGTCTGTCTCGACCGCCAGGGTAAACTGCTGCATAATGACACCATCTATCCGTTGCAATCCCAAAAGCAACAGCAAAACGCAGCGGAAACGGTAAACACCCTCTGCAATCAATATGATGTTGAAGCCATTGGTGTGGGAAACGGAACCGGCGGTAGAGAAACCCAGGCATTTATAAAAAAACTCACATTAGAAAAAGAGATCCCCGTTGTTCTGGTGAACGAAAGCGGAGCCTCGGTCTATTCGGCATCGGATGTAGCCCGAAATGAATTCCCGGATGTCGATCTCACCGTCCGGGGTGCGGTTTCCATCGGAAGGCGGTTGATGGATCCATTATCCGAGCTGGTAAAAATCGATCCGAAATCCATCGGTGTGGGACAATACCAGCATGACGTGGATCAGGCTGCATTAAAAGCGTCTTTGGATGATGTGGTGATCTCCTGTGTAAACGGGGTGGGTGTTGAACTCAATCAAGCCAGCATGGAACTGCTGACCTATGTATCCGGCCTGGGTCCACAGTTGGCGAAAAACATCGTTACCTTTCGAAATGAAAACGGGCCGTTTTCATCCCGGCGGGAAATAAAAAAGGTGCCCCGTCTGGGGCCCAAGTCATTTGAGCAGTGTGCAGGGTTTTTAAGGATTCGGGATGCTGAAAACCTGCTGGACGGAAGCGCCGTGCATCCGGAAACATACCATATTGTGGATGGGATGGCCAAGAATCTCGGATGCAGCATAGAAGCGTTGATGAGGGACACCGATCTTCAGAAACAGATCGAACTCAAGCAGTATGTTACGGATTCGGTGGGACTCCCCACACTGAATGACATCTTAGAAGAACTGGCCAAACCAGGACGCGATCCCCGCCAGTCTCTGGAGTCCGTTGAATTTGAAAGCGGCGTGGACTCCATGAATGATCTCGATCAGGGGATGAACCTTCCGGGGGTGGTTACCAATGTAACCGCATTCGGTGCATTTGTGGATATCGGTGTCCACCAGGACGGTTTGGTCCACATCAGTGAACTTGCCGATCGGTTTGTAAAAAACCCGTCGGATGTGGTCAAAGTCAACCAGAAGGTCCGGGTGACCGTATTGGATGTGGATATTCAAAGAAGCCGGATATCCCTTTCCATGAAATCAAGACCTGGCGAGAAAGTTAAGCACAAAGCGCGAAAACCGAAAGAGCAGAAAAAACCGCAGAAACCCCAGCGAACGGAGAAGAAGCCCCAACGCTCTGAAAAAAGACCGTTTCACAATCCATTTGCTGACGCTTTTAACAAAGACAAGTAATAATATGCGGTTATGCAGAAACCTCAAGTCAAGGACCTTCGGCTTTGAAGATAATCCGATATGCTACTTGGGCTTTGTGCTTAACCGTATAATAATATTTCTGTTTGTTTTTGGTTTAATCAGAATTGTATGAATTGATCAGCTTCAAATTTCAAATATCAAGTATCAAGTTTCGAGAATCCAGTATCCAGTATCGAGAATCGAGGAACAATGAAAGCAGTCGTACAGCGAGTCTCAGAAAGTTCCGTTACCATTGACAGCGAAGTGGCGGGGAAAATCGGTGCCGGACTTATGGTTCTTTTGGGAGTTGGCGTTGAAGATACGGAAAAAGAAGCAGACTACCTGGCAGAGAAGATAATCAACCTAAGGATCTTCAGCGATGAAAACGGCAAGATGAATCTATCCCTACTCGATGTTGGCGGTGAAATGCTCGTTGTCTCTCAGTTTACACTACTTGGTGATTGCAGAAAGGGAAGACGACCGTCTTTTATTGCGGCTGCCGATCCTGAAAAAGGGAACGCGCTCTATGAGTATTTTGTAGACTGTATCCACCAAAAAGGGATAACCGTTGCAACCGGACGATTCGGGGCGATGATGGATGTATCGCTGGTCAATGACGGACCGGTGACCCTTATCCTGGAAAGTAAATAGAGTAACCGTAATAAAATCGATATGAGTTGGATTAAAAAAATTACTAAATGTTTTCAGTTAGTGTGGATTTGCATTTTTCTCCTATTCTTCACATCCTCTTATATATACGCAGGTGACAAGAAAAAGTTAGAAATACATATCGGAGATAAAGACTCGGTGCTGATCGGGCATTCATCCGGAAGAATCCTCTATTCAAAGAACGCAAAGAAATTATTGGTTCCCGCCTCAACCCTTAAAATTATCACATCCCTTGCAGCACTGGATCGTCTGGGGCCGGATTTCAGGTTCGAGACCGAGGTTTATCAAGACTCGGAAGAAAATCTCAAGATAAAAGGGTACGGGGATCCCTTGCTGATATCCGAAGTGGTGGAGGAAATCTCAACAAACGTGGCAAACCGGATTAAAACATATAACCATCTGATTCTCGATGACACCTATTTCAAACAACCTCTTGTCATTCCGGGAATCACTTCTTCCTGGCAACCCTATGACGCACCGAACGGAGCATTGTGCGTCAACTTCAATACCGTTTATTTTAAAAGAAAACGAAACGGCAGATATGTCAGCGCCGAACCTCAAACCCCTCTGCTTCCCTATGTGTTGAAACGCATTCAAAAATCAAAGCTGAAAAAAGGAAGGATTATCTTCTCCCAGGAACGAAAAGATATAACCCTTTATGCAGGACACCTGTTTCAATACTTTTTCAATCAGTCAGGGATAACAATGAAAGGCGATATCCGCATCGGAGAAGTCAATAGAGACACCGACCGGCTCGTTTACACCTATACGACCCGTTTCACCCTTGAAGAATCGATTTCAAAACTGATGAAACATTCCAATAACTTTATGGCCAACCAGATTCTCATCACCGCAGGTGCAACAGCGTTCGGCGAGCCGGGCAACCTGGAAAAAGCGGTAAAGATTGTAAAAGCTTATGCAAAAGAGAAGCTTAAAATCGATGATATTAAAATTGTTGAAGGATCCGGCATATCAAGGGATAACAAAGTCTCTGCGGATATGCTGTTTAAAGCCCTGATGGTCTTCAAACCGTATGCCCATCTATTGAAATATGAAGACGGTATCTATTATAAGACCGGAACATTGAAGGGGATCTCTTCACGTGCAGGCTACATCGAACATTCAAACGGCAACCTGTATCCCTTTGTGGTGATTTTGAACTCTCCATTAAAGTCTGCCGTCCATTTCATGAAACGGATTCGAAGAATCGTTGAAAATTCAAAGTCGCTCTATTAATTAATCCATAAGAAGTCTTCCTCCGACCTTCCACATTAGTGGCCAATTTTGTATTCATCACATCAGCGCAAGAGATTTGCAATGAACTACATGAAATCGTTGCATCCCATCACTGCCAGATATTCAAGATTAGAAATAGATAGCTGAAGTGTGTATTAAAAGGCAGCATATCCAATTTCTCACTGCTATCCTGCTCGGGATGCCTCCCATCCTAGGATCGCCTTTTTTCTCGAAGACCCCCAGCGATATTGATTAATTTTACCTGATTTGGCGATCACCCGGTGACACGGAATAAGATATCCAACAGGGTTGATGGCAATCGCGTTAGCAACAGCACGAAAGGCTTTGGGATGTCCAATATGTGCAGCGATATCCTGGTAGCTTAAGATACTTCCTGTAGGGAGTGTTAATAGCGCTCGCCATACGTTTACTTGAAAGTTTGTTCCCTTCAGCAGCAGGTGGAAAGGGCGGGATTTTTGAGCGTGCGGTAATGTGAATATCCGATTCACTATTGAACCGGTGCGGGTCTGGTTTTCAGCGAGTTTCGCTTCCGGCCAATTCATCTGCAATTGGTTGAAAGCCGTAGTTCGGTTTTCTCCGTCAACAAATCCGAAATGGCAAATTCCCCTGTCGGTGGTCGCAAGCAGACTTTCACCAAACGGGGAATGATGAAAGCCGAATTCTATCTTCAAGCCTTCTCCCATCCGTTTGAACTCACCGGGTGTCATTGCTTCGAAATTAACAAACAAATCATGGAGGCGGCTGGGACCTGAAAATCCTGCATCGAAAGCGGTATCGAGGAGACTCCTCGATTCGGTTAGTTTTTGCTTGGCATATTCAATGGTTAAAAAATGTAAAAATTGAACCGGGCTTATACCTGCCCATCGTTTGAACAGCCTGTTAAAATGATATTTGCTTAAGTGCACATAATCTGCGATTTCATCCAGTGTCGGTTGGTTCTTAAAATTGGCCTCCAAAAACCGTATTGCCCGTTCTATCCGCCGATAATCGTCGGACTGCTGTGAGTAATCTTTATCTTGCATATTGCCATTATATCTAAAACCGATCAACAGAGCCACCCGAATCTTGCTTTTTTATTCAGCAATATTCGGGTCGTCAAATCAGGATAAAAATGCTTATATCAAACTATTGGAATCCGCCGAGTATGTTGATAAATCGATTCCAATCGATTAAATGGAAATGAAAGCATAATTGAGGAAAGAGAAATGCATGTCGTTAAAACCGTATGCCATCGTGACTGCCCGGACACATGTTTTATTGATGTGACTGTGGACGAGGAGAAAATAATTTCTACAAAGGGAAGCAGGCTGAATCCGGTAACACAAGGATTTCTTTGCCCAAGGGGAATGGGAGATCCAAAACGGGTGTACAGTAAGAGTCGGGTTTTATATCCCCACGTCAAATCAAATGGCGAACACCCGGACCGGTTTATTCGTGAAGCCTGGGATAAAAGCGTATCGCTGGTGGCGGAAAAACTAACGAATACGATTGAAGCTCACGGAAAGGAATCGGTTTTGCTGTATGATTATCCTGGAAACCAGGGATTTCTATCATGGCAGTTTCCGAGAAGACTCTGGTTTGCTATAGGTGCGACAACAACCGATTATTCTCTTTGCGGCAACTCCGGCCACGCGGGAATCGGATTACACTACGGATTGTCATACGGCATTCAACCGGAAGAATTAGCGAAAATGAAGGCCGTCATATTCTGGGGTAACAACGCAAAAGTGAGTTCACCCCATCAATGGGTCTTCGCCCATAAAGCCAGATCTGACGGAAACGCTACCATCATCAGCGTTGATCCGAGAAAGAGCCAGACATCAGAGGCTTCCGACATCTGGATCAATCCTCGGCCCGGAAGTGACGTGGCCTTAAGCTACGGCATCGCAAGGCACTTCATCCGTAGAAACAGCGTCGATTCGGATTTCATTCATAGGTGCACAAGCGGTTATAAAGACTATTTAAATGAAGCATTGAAATGGACACCCGAGCGGGTAGAACAGTATACAGGGGTCTCACGGGATGTCATCGAGAAAATCGGGGACATATTGATTGCAAATCGTCCGGCCGTTTTTATGATCGGCTTGGGTCTTCAAAAATCGATTCAAGGTGCTGAAGCGGCTAGAGCCGTATCATTGCTTCCTGCTTTACTGGGCTATCACAGGGGGTTTCATTACAGTGACTCTAACGGTCGCTTTGTGGACTGGGGACACATCAGTGGAGCCCGCTTGTCTCAGAATAAGGGGAAAGTCGTTAATCAAGTTTCCATCGGTGATCGATTGGAAGCGGGGGAGTTTAAATTTGTCTTTGTACTCGGGACAAACCCGGTTGTAACCTTGCCGAATCAATCGGCTGTCCGGAAAGGCTTAGGCAGAAAAGATGTTTTCGTGGTGGTGCAGGACACCCACTGGTCCGAAACCACTGCGTATGCCGATGTCGTTGTGCCTTCACCCACCTATCTGGAGAAAACGGATATAAATCTTTCTGATCACCATCTCTACAGCCGATTGTCGGAAAAGGCCATAGAGCCGCTAGGGGAAAGCAGGCATGAGATTTGGGTAATGCAGGAGCTCGCCAGGAAGCTAGAGTTAAAGGAGAAATGGTTATTTGAAGACCCATGGAAGGCGCTTCAGAAAGCGCTCGAGGATTCATACCAGGAAGGTGATCTGCAAGATGTTATTGACGGTTCTGTTCTACATCTGAAATTAAGACCTCGCAATGAATATCAAACACCTTCGGGGAAAATCGAATTTGCTGCTTCAAAGGCAGCGGATATGGAAATCGGGACATTACCAGTTCAAGACCCAGTTGAATGTGATGGAGAATCGCTAATATTGCTGAACAGTTCAATCCCCAAATATACCCATAGCCAGTTCACAGACGTATACGGCCCGATCCCCCAGATTGTGTGGATGAATCCTGAAGATGCGAGGACTTTTGGCATCCAGGATGAAGAAGTTGTCGAGATTTTCAACGAGTTCGGAAGTGTAACGCTTAAAGCCGAAATAACGGATAAAATATCAACTGGAAACTTGTGGGCCCCAAGACCATTAATCGGGTTGAACGGTAATCCGCTCAATGTTCTCGCTCCGGGCACTTTTCAAAAAATCGGCGGGGGACCCGTCTTTAACTCAATCAAAGTAAAAATCAAAATAGGAAATCATAGTGAACGTGTCGTTATCGGTACCACAGAATGATATCTATTATGGTACAACTTGCGACCGATAGTCTCAGAAAGAAAAAAGGGACGGCCCAACATATTGTTGTGATTCATTGATGTGAAATTTACGGATACATTGAGAATCTTCCAAGCATCAGGCTCAATTGAAAAGTTAAAGATATGGTATTAGGAAACGCGCGTTACTTTTCAAGAAAAACTTCATATAAAGCTGAAGCCTCTTCTTTTTCAAGCAAGAAAGTATCATCTTCCGGGTAATATTTAGCTTTCTCGGGATGCTCCCCGGCAAATCTCTTTACTGATTCCATCGAATCCCAAATGGTTACGAGCAGAAAATGCGCTATTGTATTTTCGTTTCGACGCTGGAAATATAATTTGAGTAAATAATGTGGTTTAATTGAAACGGACACCATGCTAAGAACGATTAACAAGAAAGCG
>CAYSUA010000140.1:0-11559 GCA_964433795.1 uncultured Desulfobacteraceae bacterium
ATACGTATTCCCCAGCAATATCTGAACCCCGGCTTCAGCCAGTTCCTCCGGTGTCAGGGATTTTACGGTTCCCAGTGTTCCGACCGGCATAAAAACAGGGGTATCGATTTGGCCATGAGATGTTTGAATAACCCCCCTGCGGGCACGCGTATCTTCGGATTTATTTAAGATATTGAAATGTAACATAATATTCAGATCATATTATGGGCGTTAATTTAAGTGGACTCTTAAATAGTGATGGCCTCGTAAAAAGTCCGAAAAACGAGCTTTTTACGAGAGTGTTTAGTATTTGGTGTTTAGTGTTTAGCACACCAATTAGTTGATATCACATGATATATTTTTTTCTAAATACTAAATACGAAACACTAAACAACTAAACAATCAACATCGCATCCCCGTAACTGTAGAATCGATATTCTTCCTTTACAGCTTCTTGATAGGCCGCCATGATTGTATCACGGCCTGCAAATGCCGAAACCAGCATCAACAGGGTGGATTTAGGAAGATGAAAATTGGTAATCATTGCATCCACCATCTTGAATTCATAACCCGGATAGATAAACAGATCGCACCATCCATCTCTTTCGGAAATTCGGCCCGTATTATCTGTGGAATACTCAAGCGTTCGAACACTGGTGGAGCCCACACCTATGATTCGTGATCCTTTGGCCTTTGCTTCATTAATGGTAGCGGCGGCCTTTTTAGATAAACTGAATCGTTCGCGATGCATCCGGTGTTCCCGGATATCAGAAACACGAACCGGTAAAAAGGTGCCGTATCCCACGTGAAGTGTGACGGATACGGTTTGAATCCCTTTTGAATTCAACCGGTTAAGTAATTCTTTCGTAAAATGAAGTCCGGCGGTGGGTGCGGCCACCGCGCCCTTTTCGGATGCATAAACAGTTTGATACGTCACACGGTCGTCCACCGTGTCGATTTCTTTTTCTGTTCGCTTTATATACGGTGGTAGAGGCGTTTTTCCAATCTTATAAAGAACTTGTTCAAATTTTTCTTTATAGATAAATTTTACGGTAATAATACGATCTTCAAAATCGATGACTTCAGCCGTGAGTCCTTGATCGAAAACAAAAACCGTGCCGGGTGCCGGACGCTTTGATGTCTTTATCAAACATTGGCAAACAACCTCCCCATTGTCCGATTTTAGCCCGGCGTGATCGGCATAATCGAGGATCAAAAGTTCGACCTTGCCGCCTGTTTCTTTCTTGCCCAAAAGGCGTCCGGGGATCACCTCCGTGTTATTGATCACTAAAACATCCGAATGTTCCAGGAGTTCATATACATCTTTGAAATAATAATGCGAGCGGCTTCCGGATTTCCGATCCAACAGAAGCAGTTTGGATTCATCTCGTTTTTTAGAAGGGATTTGGGCGATGAGTGCTTCGGGAAGCAGATAATCATAGTCCGTCAGGGAATACATACCATCTTCACTTTTTGCCCACATAGACGAGGAAAAACCCGATGATCATGAGGATGAAACCGAATCTTTGAAGGGTTCCTTCCGGCATTTCCAGGACTTTTGTTACCCAGGATTTCATCTTATTTGGAAATGCAAAGTAAGGAAAGCCTTCCAAAATCATTACCATGCCGATTACGCAGAGAAAAAAATCCATAAAATACCCCTTATTGTTGACCCAAAAAGGTGTCTCTTATAGGCAGTGGCACCGGAAGTTGTCAAACAAATTCGAAAATTTATCCGATTTCGGGGTCAGAGGAATTCGACAGAAAAACGGGGCTATTTTGTGAATCTCGCCTTTATCACTTCACGGTAATTCATGGTCACCCCTTCACTTCATTCTCATTCCGAAGCAAACTGAACTTCAAGATTTCCCACTCGATCAATTTCGATTTCCAACCTTGTATCTTGTTTAATCTCCACCAGCTCAACCGGAGAGCCCGGAATCACCCACTGACCTGCCTTTAGTTGCTCACCCCGCTTTACCAGATGTGAAACCAGCCAGTTCAAGGATTTAATCGGATCCCCCATGATCTCCGAGGCATTTCCTGAAGTTACGGGAACCCTGTCGGTGTAAACACGAAATCCTTCGGTCTGAAAATCGAGAGCATCCGGTGAGACTTTTGAAGATCCGATCGCCAGGGCTGCATGAATACCGTTCGCTGCGATGAGTTCCTGTGAGGTGGGAGTCTGATACCAGAATTTGAAGTGGTGGATCTCGATACCGGGAGAAACATATTCGATGGAACGGATCAGATAATCTCTGTCTAAGTTCCGACCATCCAAATCTCTGCCGATTCTAAACACCATCTCCGGCTCGATTGCACAACTGAGGAATCGACTCCGATTTACACTTTTGCAGTCCGGTTCTATGTATACATGAGGCACCATGAGACGCCCGTTGATGGGCTCCTTCAGTCCGAACTGCTGCTGGATGGCCCTGCTGGTACATCCGATCTTATAGCCGACAATCTGCTCTCCCTCCTCCATTCTGAGACGGATGGCTTCATCCTGAATCCGGTATGAATCATCGAGGGTGAGAGAATCGATGGGAAAGTTGAGATCTCCATCAAATTTTCCGGAATAAAAGGCGTTTGAGAAGCTTGCGCCGATCGATTTAATAGTATCCTGTTTCAACATGTTTACCTCAAATCTTATAAACGTATCGGAATATCTCTTGTATTCAGAACCGATGAACCATCTGGCGATTGCCATTGCTAAGGAAACCACAATATCGTATCTAGCCAGGGTGTTCAATTGATTGTTTTATCCTTATCAGAAGGAAGCATTTAACATCGAACAACAGAGAAAACCCGTGGGTTTCATAATAAAACACTTCACGATTGTCGCCCAAAAATAATCGGGAGCAGGAAAAATGGACAAGAAAAAATATTTTCATCTGAGCAATGAAATGCTGGGGGTCACGCTCATCGCTAATATCATCGGTGATCAGGCAACCCACATACTCAGCAGAACGATGTTGGAACAATCGCTGTTCGAAACCCTAAAGGTTATCCACAAAATAACCCCTATTTTTTTATCGTGTTCATTTCTTTTCCTCATTATGGCGATTTTATGGTACGAGCGTCCAATCCGCCGAGCCTTAAGAAAAATATGCAAACAAGAATCTGTCGATCAGAACAGCATGCTGAAAGCAAGGCAACGGTTACTCAACGAGCCGTACTTTATTATTATTATCGATCTTTTTATCTGGATTTCCGGTGCAATCATTTATGGATTGGGTATTAAATCCAGCGGGCAGCATCCGGTGATCGTCAGAACATTGGTATTGCAATCACTGATCACCGGACTGATTACGGTAACCCTTACGTTTTTCTGGCTTGAACATATTCTGCAGAAGCGGCTTGCTCCTGCATTTTTCCCGCATGGGGGGCTTTACAAAACCCCCGGAATTGTGCGGATCCGGATCGGCACCCGATTGATTGCACTGATTACGGCAGGGAGCATTATTCCCTTGTTTGCCATTCACTTTACCATCCACGGATCCATTCGGGCATTGAATAAAGGGTTGGGGGGACCGTTGCAGATTCTAGAGAAACTACAGGAAATCGTAGTGGTTGAAACCATCATTTTCATGTTTTTTACCATAATTCTCGCGCTGTTGGTTAAAATAAACCTGACCAAACCTCTAAGGGATATCAGGGAGGTTCTTCAGGAAATAAGCAGAGGCAATTTTAACCGAAAGGTCAGGGTCACATCTAACGATGCTATCGGATACACGGGCGATGTCATCAATGAAATGGCAGAAGGTTTGAAAGAGCGTGACCAATTGAAACTCTCCCTGGATCTGGCCATGGAGATCCAACAACGTCTCCTGCCAAGGGATAATATA
Organism: uncultured Desulfobacteraceae bacterium; assembly: GCA_964433795.1. Lineage (GTDB taxonomy): Bacteria > Desulfobacterota > Desulfobacteria > Desulfobacterales > SURF-15 > DUZK01. The sequence goes on from CAYSUA010000140.1 coordinate 3,828, forward strand.
AAGATGAACGGGCTTGAGATTGCAGGCAAAAGCATCTATTGCGATGAAACCGGTGGAGACTATTACGATTTCCTTACATTCGGCAGGGAAAAGGTCTGTGTAGCGGTTGGTGATGTTTCGGGGCATGGTATTCCTTCGGCGCTCCTTATGGCCACAGTACGCTCTTCTTTAAGGCAGCGGTCGTCATTGCCGGGCAGCATCGGCACCGTCATATCGGATGTGAACCGTCAACTAACGATGGATGTAGAAGGGTCCGGTCAATTCATGACTCTTTTTTATCTCGCCATTCATCCTGAACAGAAACGAATGAGATGGGTCCGCGCCGGGCATGAACCTGGAATTTTATATGATGCTGAATCCGATTCTTTTCAGGAACTCCGTGGCACAGGCATTCCCTTAGGGGTGGAGGAGAGCTGCACTTTTGAAGAAAATGAAAAGTCCGATCTTAAAAAAGGACAAATTATACTCCTCGGTACAGATGGAATCTGGGAGTCGCGAAACTCAAACGGTAAAATGTTCGGTAAGAAGAAAATGCATGACATTATACGAAAAAACACTTCATCAAGCGCAGCCGAGATAATAAATAAAGTGTTTCAGTCGTTGGGCGACCATTCCAAGGGAGCAACTGTGGAAGATGACATCACGCTTGTGGTCGTGAAATTTGGAAATATGAAACAGGCTGCCTCAAATTGACACGCAGTGATCTTTCTGTAATATTTCTGCCACAATTCGAACATGGAGATAGAAACCCATGATACTTGAAACCGTCTCCCATGCCAGAGCCGGGCTCATCGGCAATCCATCCGACGGATACTTTGGAAAAACACTTTCCTTTACGATCACCAATTTTTCGGCCAAGGTGACCATGTGGGAAAGTCCGGACATCCAGTTTCTTCCAAATCCTGTTGATGACGCGACCTTCAAAGATCTGGATCAACTGATGAATGAAGTCCTGCTCTATGGCTACTATGGCGGTATTCGATTGCTCAAGGCGACTACCAAGGTATTCGTGGATTACTGTCACCAGCAAAACATAACCTTGCCAAAGCGAAACTTTTCGGTTCGATATGAGTCCAATATTCCCCGTCTTGTAGGGATGGCCGGTTCAAGCGCGATCTGTACGGCCATGTTTAAATCCCTGACCAAATTCTTTGAAGTCGATATACCCAAGAAAATTATACCGACCCTCTGCCTGAATGCGGAAACCCAGGAACTAAATCTTCAGGCCGGTTTACAGGACCGGGTTGCCCAGGTCTATAACGGTGTTATGTATATGGATTTCGATGAAAAACTTGTTACCTCCCGTGGCTACGGAAGATACACACGGGTGGAAAAAAAACTGCTTCCGAATCTATATGTGGCTTACGACCCGACTCGAGCAGAGGTCTCCGGCCACTATCATCGGAATTTAAAGGTCCTCTTTGAGCAGCAGGATGTGAAAGTCGTAGATGCCATGGGACAATTTGCCGAATATGCCAAAGATTTTTATGACTATTTATTGGACGGCAAAACGGACAAACTACCGGGATTGATCGATGCAAATTTCGACCTGCGGGACAGCATTTTTAACGTAGCGGAAGAAAACCGCAGAATGGTAATGGCCGCCCGCAAAGCCGGTGCGTCTGCAAAGTTTGCCGGAAGCGGCGGGGCCATTGTCGGCACCTATGAAGATGAGACCATGTTCGATCAATTGGCGGATAATCTTGAAAAAATCGGCTGCCGGGTAATTAAACCGCAGATTCCGGATACTGAAGAAATTTAATAGAAAAAGGAGAGCTTGACAACCGATCCATAGCAACTTAAGACAATGATTATACTTCATTCTTTAAGAATATCCACTGCCAAGAAACGCTGTCTTGATGATGAGGCTTTTCATGAGGAGACGCAAATTCTTAAAAAAAGTGGGCGTGGGAGCTGCAGCAGTTGCGGCAACAGCAGTTAATGCTCCAGCCGTTATCGCCAAAAAGACCTACCGATGGAAAATGGTCACCACATGGCCACCCAAACTTCCTGTTCTTCAAACCGGTTGTGAACGGTTGGCAAAACGAATTGGTGAGCTTTCCGGTAGACGGCTACAAATTCAGGTTTTTGCGGGTGGTGAATTGGTCCCGCCATTCGGCAGTTTTGATGCGGTGTCCAATGGTACCGTGGAAGTGGGCAGCGGTGCATCCTATTACTGGGCCGGTAAAATTCCCGCCTCTCAATGGTTCGCAGCGGTTCCCTTCGGTATGAATGCTCAAGGCATGTCAGCCTGGTTTCATGGCGGAGACGGGTTGAAACTCTGGGAAGAACTCTATGCGCCGTTCAACCTGGTTCCTCGACCCGGGGGTTCCACCGGCGTTCAAATGGGCGGCTGGTTTAATAAGAAGATAACTACCATCGATGATTACAAAGGCTTGAAAATGAGATTTCCGGGACTCGGTGGTAAGGTTGTGGCCAAAGCCGGTGGCATCGTGATATTGATGCCGGTTGGAGAGATCTTTACAAGCCTAAAGCGCGGCGTCATCGACGCAACCGGAGGGATCGGCCCCCGGCTTGACCTGCGATTGGGATTCCATCAGGCAGCCAAATATTACTACTACCCCGGCTGGCACGAACCCGGAACCTATCTTGAATATTTCTTTAATAAAAAGGCTTATGAATCCCTGCCCAAAGACTTACAGCACATCATCGACGCGGCATGCATGGAAAGCGAAAATTGGGTATTGGCTCAATTTGATGCACAAAACGGCGTCGCTCTGCAAACACTCATCAACAAGCATAAAGTGGAAATGATAAAATTCCCGGAAGAAGTGCTGAATACGCTGAAGAAACTGGCCGATGAAGTGCTTGCGGAAGAATCTCAAAAAGACGCAATGGCTAAAAAAGTGAGTGCCTCGTTTAATAAATTTCAGAAAATTGTTGGCACGTGGGGAAGTGTTTCAGAAAAGGCTTACTACAACATCATTCAGCCCAAATACTCCCTGAAAGGATAATAGAGAACCATCTCTGTATTAACCTCACATACGATTCAATAATGAGTTGCCATCAAGGGTCTTTGCAAATCTCCGGAGGCGATTGTTTTTCCTCAAACTCGATAAAAAGCTGCTCTTTTTTTCCGTCGATTTCCGGCCAATTGTCTTCCCATTCCCGTATGCTGCACCAATCCCTTTGATCGGTAGGTATGGTACAACTGATAAAGGGCATCATGGCATCACCGGCGACGGATTTATAGTTGAGCATTACGGCACCCGATTTGGGAAACTCGTCAAATTCTAATAGCTGAACCATAAATATTTTACAGACACCCTCAAAAAACTGACGGGTTTGCCGAAAAGAAACGATCCGATCTCGAAACATGTTGATGGCGTCTTCCGGGCCTTCCGCCTCTACCATCAGGCTGAATTCTCCGTGCCTTCGATCTTCTTCCAGTACCTGCTCTTGACTGGTCATGTGTGTAAAGAACCCAATATATTTCATTAAAACCTCCTCCGAATTCAAGGATTTAAATATTCATAACGATATCTCGTTAAAACATGGATTTCAAGTCTGTATGTGGCAATTTTCCCTTGCCCCTGTGCTGAAGATTGAAGAGCGCCCCGTAGCCCTGTTTGACGGTAACCGGTTGAGGAATTCTACAGTACCTGGTAAAACCTTTAACTAAGTTAGGCGGTTCTGCGTTCAGGGTTCATAATGATCCTTAATTGGAATGATGCTGGTTTCTGGATACAGGATTTAGAAAAGCAATGATCCTTATTTATCCAGCATCAAGTATCCAGTATCTTGCTGCTTATGGCTCAAACGTTAATTTTTAGGATTTTGTAATTTCAAAACCCATAATGAAGATTCATAAGGTACCGACATTTATCACTAATTTGCTTTCGGTCTATTCCGCCAATGCGATTAACGGCGTATTGGGTATTATTGCTGTTCCCCTGGTTGTCGCCGCACTCGGAAACGAAGGGTATGGAATATATTCGATCTATATCATATTGGCTTCATATGTAGCATTAATCGATTGCGGCGTTACAAAACATTTCGTTCGCCTGATGTCATCGACTCCGGATAAGGATAAACAGGCAAAATATCTGCAAATGGCTTTCGGCTGGTATATTGTCCTGTCCGTGATTCTGATCTGCATGCTTCCGATTCTTAATTATGTTGTTATCGACCGGTTATTTCCTGTGCCGGACCATTTCAGATCTGCGGTTCATTGGATTTTGCTCCTGTCTGTGGTGGAATATGTATTATCGATTCCAATTATGCTGGCACTGGCGTATACGATGTCAAACCACGAGTTTAAGCGGTACTCTAATTTCATCATTGCTTCCGGTTTTTTCAGATACGGTCTCATGTTCCTTGCTGCATGGATATTCAAGAATCCGGCAGTCGTGGTTCTATTTCTGGTCTCAAGGCGGATTTTAGAATTCCTTTTTACACAGCGAATCCTCCTGAAACCTCCAAAATCAGCCTGGAAGCCAAAGATAAATGTCTCTGAATTTAAGAATGTTCTGGCAAATTCATCTGTTATGTCGCTGTCTCAATTCTTACAAACAACCATTTTATCGTTCGGGGCGATTCTTGTGAATCGACATTTCGGTGTAGCTGTATTGGGCAACTATCGAGCCGCTTTTGACCTGGCAAGCAGGATCTGGTTTTTTTCAAATAGCATCGGGGTGATTGTATTTCCGAAGTTTTCACAACTGTTGTCGATTCGAAAAGAGCGTGAATCCTTATATAAAAAAATGAGCTTGTGGATTGAAAAAAGTTGGGCGGGATACCTGCTCATCAGCCTGTTGGCCATCATTTGCGCGTCATGGCTGTTGCCGCTAATCAAACTTGAAAACCCACAGATCGTGGGCTTTTTTAAATTGCTGATTGTCGGGCTATGTTTGAATGCACATACCAGTATTTCATATGAATATCTCCTGGCAGACAGCCGGTATGGTACGGTTGCACTCTTATCTCTGGCGGTATTAATCATTCTCTGCTTAAGCTATTTCCCCCTGGTTGAAATCGCGGGTCCATACACCATCGGGTGGGCATGGATTGTCAGTCAGTCCGTTTATGCATTTGCCGCAGATGAGCTTGTCATGCGCAACGGGTCCGTAGCAGCAGGCAGTCGAACCAAACAGCTTTTTCCAAAAGTTTTAATATTCTTCATGACATTTTTTTGCCTGTTTCCAGGACTCGGCCTTTGGCCGATCAACACATATTATCTTGCCCCGCTGGCGCTTATTGTTGGAGGATTCATTTTGCTGAGAGATATCAAGGAATTAAGATTGTTTTTCAACTAATTGAAGAATCCATTTTGCTTCATGCTATGCCCGATCGGAATATCTATTCTTCCTCCATCTGTTTGACCGCTCCGGTCTCCTCTAAACTTTCAATCTCTTCTTGAGGATAACCGAGTTCCAATAAAACCTCTTGGGTATGTTCTCCTCTACCGGGAGGATGGCGGCGAATACTGGATGGGCCTTCCGACATTTTTATCGGGCATGCGGGTGCTCGAAAATTTTCAATTTTGGGATGGGGGATATCGGCGATCATCTCCCGGTATGCAACCTGGGGATCATTTAGAACGTCCGCGATGTCGTTTACCGGTGAAGTGGGGATACCTGCACCTTCAAAAAGGTCCGTCCATTCCCGGGTGGTTTTCGTGCTAAAAAATTCATCCAGAATCGGAATGAGTTCATCCCGATGCGCCACCCGGTCCGGGTTGGTTTTAAACCGGGGGTCCTCTGCCAGATCTTTTCTGCCCGTGACGCCACAAAATTTGCTCCAGAGTCCGTCATTTGCAGCTCCGAGCATCACACGCCCGTCCTTGGACGGAAACATTTGATAGGGAGCTAGCGCCGGATGGCCCTGACCCATGAGACCGGGAATATTACCGGTAGCCAGGTAATTGACGACATGATAGCTCGATGCCGATACCATCCCTTCCAGCAGCGAAGCTTCAACATACTGGCCCTGGCCGGTCTGCTCTCTCTGGTAAAGCGCGGTCATGATCCCCGCGTACGCTACCCATCCGCAGACAATATCCACAAGGGAAAACCCGATTCGCACCGGGGTTCTTCCGGTTTCGCCGGTGGTGCTCATGAGACCGCTATACGCCTGGACCATCAGATCATAACCGCCCTTTTTGTTCAAAGGACCGTTCCGGCCGAATCCGCTGATGGAACAATACACAACACTCGGATTCGTCGCTTTTACATCCTCGTAACCGAGACCCAACTTTTCGATGGTTCCGGTCCTGAAAGACTCGATCACCACGTCTGCTTTTTGGGCCAGCTTTTTCACAACTTCCGAACCCTTCGGGTCCTTGAGATTGACACCGATACTCCGTTTGTTTCGATTGACGGAAAGAAAAAAACAGGACAGATCATCCCAAGAGGGCGACCATGTGCGCGTCTCATCCCCCCGGGTGGGCTCCTCCACTTTGATGACATCCGCCCCCATGTCCCCCAGGTTCATGGTGCAAAACGGTCCGGCCAGTGTTTTCGATAGATCCAGTACAAACAGTCCTTCAAGGGGTCCGGTCATAGTTACCTCCTCTGTAAAGCCTTAACAATCATCAATTCAATTAGTGGATCGGGATACGGCTGTCAACAGATTTAAAAGGCAACACACGGATTTTACCGGAACTTTCTGCCTGTCGGGGGGTTATATTTCAAGCCTGATTATATTAAAGATCGGTGTCAAAGGGATAATGTTTTTCCTGCTGCAATCGGAATCCCAAAGGGGTAAAGACTTTTTACGAAAGAGATGATACGTTACCTGCGCCCAAACGGCTCCGATAGGGATCTCTATCCGGAGCAGACCGGTAACTAACCGTGGAATTGACATGAATAATCAGAGTGTATTATCGCGATGTTGGGGCTATTCAGACTTCCGGCTGCTCTGGATTTCTTCCCTGAGCACCTACATCGGACGCTGGATGGAAACGGCGGTCGGAGCCTGGCTCGTCTTGCAGCTGACCGATTCTCCCTTTCTGGTGGGCGTGCTGGGTGCGTGCCGCTTTGCACCCATGATGCTGGGACCTTTCTGTGGGGCGATTTCCGACCGTTATCACCGGCGGCGAATTCTTCTGGCCGTTCAAGCTGCGTACGGCACAGCCTCTCTTTTTGTGGTTGCCCTCTTTTCAACCGCTCTTCTTGAAACGTGGCATCTGTTCGCTTACGTGCTTATCGGCGGCACTTGCCATACACTGGATTTTTCAACCCGGTATGCCGCGGCAGCCGATATCGTAAACCGCAAACACCTGGTGGCCGCCATCTCCCTGCTGGTGCTTGCAATGGGAAGTACCAGTATTTTTGGTCCCTTGCTGGGTGGAAACCTCCTGGAGACCATCAAACCGAGTGGTTGTTTTATCATGATATTCGGCTTTTTTGCGCTTTCATTTGCCTTGCTGTACGCCGTGAAAATCAGAGAACCGGGCAAATCCGGCAACCGGGGTTCGATGCATAAAGATCTCATGGATGGATTGCGGTATGTCAAAAGTGATCCGGTGCTCTTTTCGCTGGTATGCATCGCAGCGATGGTCAATCTGTTTGTATTTCCATTCTGGTTTTCGTTGCTTCCCGTATTTGCACGGGATATTCTGCATGCAACCGCCGGCGGCTACGGCCTGTTGATGGCCTCAATCGGTCTGGGTGCTGCCCTGGGTTCGCTTCTGGCAGGGTCGCTTCCGGAATCGGTCAATAAGGGAAAACTTCTTATCGCTGCCATAATTGCCTGGCCCGGATTTTTAATT
>CAYSUA010000141.1:0-11520 GCA_964433795.1 uncultured Desulfobacteraceae bacterium
GCCCGGTCTAACCCCATCCGGTGACGATTTGATGGGAGGGGTGCTGATCGCGCTGCATGCATTGGGCCATAAGGATACGGCCGCAAAGCTGGCCAAAGAGATCTTGCCCATGGCACGGAATCGTACCAACATCATCAGTTTTGCACATCTGGCGAGTGCTGCCAACGGAGAGGGGAATGCAGCATTGCACCGAATTCTTTCCGCCATGAATGGACAGAAAACGCAACGCCTCACCGAATCACTCAGCATCATGGATACGGTGGGTCATTCATCGGGTTGGGATGCAGTGGCCGGTTTGGTTTTGGTGTTGAAGGCGTGTGCAGCAATAGAAAGCGAAGAAAAGCGAAAAGAAAGGCATGAGACCAAGGATCGCTTAAGCGGTGGATGAGGGAAGGCTATGACCATAAAGACCGAAATTTTAACTTCGTTTTATCAAGACTCCGTCGTTTTGATGCGCATTGCCGCGCGGATTCGGAAACGGCCGGGAATAAAAGAGATTGCCATGTTCATGGGCACCCCGTCCAATCATCTGCTGCTGGAGCAGATCGGACTTTCATCAGCAGAAGGAAAAGAAGCGACTGCCAATGACCTGATCATCACCGTTGTTGCGGACGATGAATCCGAAGTCGATTCGGCAATTAAGGATGCAAAGGAGATGCTGATCGCACGCCGCCAGGCGGTGGAACAATCCGGAGAATTTCGACCCCGTACGTTGGACTCCGCCCTACGCAGTCTGCCGAATGCCAACCTGGCGGCCATATCCGTTCCGGGAGCCTATGCCAAATTTGAAGCCATGCGGGCATTGAAAAGAGGACTCCATGTGTTTCTCTTCAGTGATAATGTTCCATTGGAAGAAGAAATCGAACTGAAACAGGAAGCCATAAATCGGCATCTGTTCTGCATGGGGCCGGATCAGGGCACGGCCTACTTCAACGGAACAGGGCTCGGGTTTGCCAATATCGTTTCAAAAGGCCGCATCGGTTGTGTGTCTGCTTCCGGTACGGGACTGCAGGCCGTGGTATCCCGACTGGGTGCACAGGGTGAAGGAATCTCCCACGGTATCGGTGTCGGGGGAAGAGACCTGTCCGAAAACGTCGGTGGAATGATGACACTCTTTGCTCTGGAATCCCTGAAAAGGGACCCCACCACAGACGTTATCGTGATCGTATCCAAACCGCCGCACCCGTCGGTGATGTCGAGACTTGAAGAGAGAATCAAAGACATCCAAAAACCGATTGTGATCTGCTGCATCGGAATGTCCGATTTTACAATCGATGGGACGGTAGTTGTAAAAACATTGGATGAAGCGGCCGAAGCTGCAGCGGCGGCCCTTCACGGGAAACAATGGCAATCGAAGGTGTTTAGCGACCCGGCTCTGGTTCGAAACCGTCTCGATCTTATTCAAAGGAACAAATTGAAGGAAAATAAAGGCATCCTGGGTCTATATACCGGAGGAACCCTTGCCTATGAATCGAAAATTCTTTTAGAAGGACTCCTGGGTCCGGTCCGCTTCAATCCTGATCAACCGGAAATCGATTCTCATTTTCAGATTCTGGATCTAGGGGAGGATATCTATACCGTGGGGCGTCCGCACCCCATGATCGATCCTTTGAAGCGGACAGAACTGATACGGGAAACGGAGAACTTACATAATGTCGGCGTGCTGCTGCTGGATCTGGTGCTTGGAAAGGGGGCCCACGAAAACCCGGCCGAACCGCTGGCCGACTCCGTTCAAATTCTGAGAGAGCGAATGGAGAAATCCGATCGGGCGTTTATAGCTGTGGCATCAGTGGTGGGTACCGAACAGGACCCTCAAGGGTTGAACCAACAGGTGGAGCAGCTTGAAGCAGCCAATATCCATGTGTTCCCGTCCAATGCAGAAGCTGCGCGGTTTGCAGCCTTTTTGGTGAAACCGGAGTTGGATGGACAATTGTTAGGAGAATAAATCGTGGAACAAAAGAACATATTGGAAGAGACACTCAGCGTGATCAATATCGGTCTTGAGGGGTTTGCTGAAGATCTGCGCGAAGCAGGGATTGAGGTGGTTCAGGTGGATTGGCATCCGCCCACCGGGGGAAATTCACGGCTGACAGCGCTCTTGGCCAATCTCGATGATGAGGACTGATGGTGATATAAACGAATGTAGGAGTAACTTGATAGTATAGGAATTTCCTTTTTTGGATGCAGATGCACGCAGATTATTTAGATTAAGAAAAAAAGATTATTATCTGTGTATGTCTGTGTGGGGCCTGCCGCGGCGAAGCCTCTCGCGAAGACGGGTCTGTGGCTAATTTAAAATTCAGATATCGAAAAGAAGATCAAACGAAAGGAGAATGGGCTGATGGCTTATTCCAGCGGAAAACATTTCCTTCAAATTCCAGGACCCACCAATGTGCCCGGTCGAATCCTGCGTGCCATGAGTCGGCCGACCATCGATCATCGGGGGACTGAATTTTCAGAAACGACTGTCGAGGTGTTGGAAGGCTGCAAGCGAATATTTCAGACCAGCGGATCGGTGGTCATCTTTCCGTCTTCGGGCACGGGAGCTTGGGAAGCGGCACTGGTGAACACCCTCTCTCCGGGAGATCGGATTTTGATGTTCGAGACCGGCCATTTTGCCACCCTGTGGCGAAACAAGGCGGTACGGCTCGGACTCGATGTCGAATTTGTCCCCGGAGACTGGCGCAGCGGCGTCGATCCATCAGTGGTGGAAGAAAAACTGGCGGCAGACAAGGATCATCAGATCAAGTCCGTCATGGTGGTCCATAATGAAACATCCACCGGTGTTACCAGTCGGGTGGACGTGATTCGAAAAGCCATGGATCGTGCCCGGCATCCGGCGCTTTTCATGGTGGATACCATATCCTCCCTGGCCTCCATTGATTATCGCCATGACGCGTGGGGGGTCGATGTAACGGTGGGCTGTTCGCAAAAAGGGCTCATGCTGCCTCCGGGGCTCGGATTTAATGCCGTCAGTGAAAAGGCCATGGCTGCTTCAAAATCAGCCCAACTTCCCAAATCGTACTGGGAATGGGAACCCATGATGGCGCTCAACCCGAAAGGGTTTTTTCCATATACCCCGGCAACCAATCTGCTGTTCGGTCTCAAAGAAGCGATTCGGATGCTGGAAGAAGAAGGGTTGTCTCAAGTGTTCGAACGTCATAACCGGCATGCCGAAGCTACCCGACGGGCTGTGAGGGCCTGGGGTTTGGAAATCTTATGTGCAGCAACCGAAGCGTACAGCAGTTCGTTGACCGCGGTGATGATGCCGGCGGGCCATAGTGCAGATGCATTTCGAAAAGTCGTCTTGGATCATTTTAACATGTCTCTGGGCAACGGACTGGGTAAGGTTGCAGACAAGGTCTTTAGGATCGGTCATCTCGGAGATTTCAATGATCTGATGTTGGCCGGGACACTGTCCGGGGTGGAGATGGGGCTTGCAATTGCCGGGGTTTCCTACACCAAGGGCGGTGTTCGGGCGGCCTTGGATTATCTTGAGAAAGGAAAAGAAGCATGAACATAAAAGCTGCAAATCAGGAGTGTCTTAAGCGAATTCAGGAGAGTACGGCCATATTGGTCGATATCCAAACCGCCGGGGATGTGATTGCCGGAATGGAGGATTATACGGTTCTTCATGCCGGCCCGCCGTTGACATGGGATCGGATGTGCGGACCCGTGAGAGGGGCCATTATCGGAGCGTGTATGTTCGAAGGGTGGGCCGACTCTCCGGATGAAGTCGTTTCAATTGCTGAAAAGGGAAAGTTGAAATTCGACTCCAGCCACCACCACCAAGGAATCGGGCCGATGTCGGGTATCATCACGCCCTCCATGAAGGTGCATGTGGTTCGAAACGATAAATTCGGTATCGATACCTATGCGACCCTTTATATGGGTGTCGGAAAAGTACTTCGACACGGTGCATACGATGATGAGGTGATGGAAAAACTGAGATGGATGAACAACGAGCTTGCACCGCTGTATAAGGAAGCCATTCTTCATGCCGAGGGCATCGATCTCAAAAACATCGTTGCCCAGGCGGTTCAAATGGGAGATGAGATGCACAACCGGAACAAAGCGAGCAATTCCCTGTTCCTGATCAGCCTGGTTCCCCACTTGATTGCGGTGGGTGAGCAGGATAAGGTCATCAAGGCGGTTAAATTCATAGAAGACGCCGGGCACTTCATTCTCAACAGTGTCATGGCCGGCTGCAAGGGAATGCTGGATGCCGGCGCCGGAATACCGGGATCCACCATTGTCACCGCTATTGCACGGAATGGAACCGAGACCGGTATCCGGGTGAGCGGCACCGGCGATCAGTGGTTCACAGCCCCTGCCCCCATGATCGATGGCGTCTACTTTCCGGGATTCGGTCCGGAGGATGCGAATCCGGACCTCGGAGATTCGGCAATTACCGAAACCGCAGGCCTAGGATCTCTGGCAATGGCAGGCGCTCCGGCTGTAGTGGAATATATCGGCGGCACACCGCAGTTTGCCGTTGAAACCACGCAAAAGATGTACGAAATAACTGTGGGTGAGCACGAGACCTTTAAAATGCCGTCCATGAATTTCAGGGGGACACCTTTGGGTATCGACATCCGGAAAGTGGTGGAAACAGAAATTACACCGGTGATCAATACAGGAATCGCCTGCAAGAGACCCGGTGTGGGTCAGATCGGCGCCGGATTGACCGCCACTCCCATGGAATGTTTTGTAAAAGCCATCGAGGCTTTTGCGGAAACCCAAGGAGTCGGCGAGTAAAAAAGGACTGAATGCTGAGATCGATTTAATTTAGAGAATTCAGAATCCAGGAGCCAGAATGCAGAAGGTTGAAAAAACAGAAGTCTATTTATACGTTATACTGTAGGAGAAATCCATGAGTTTAAACAAGATGAACGCGGTTTTGGCGGCGGCAGCCATCCGCGCCGGAAAAATCACTTCAGAAGAATTGGTTCAGTCATGTCTCGATCATATCGAACACGTTGAAGATACCGTCCAGGCGTGGACCTATTTGGATCCGGATTATGCGTTGCAGCAGGCCAGAGAAGCCGATGAAAAGCGACGGCAAGGGAAAGACCTGGGGCCGCTCCATGGAATTCCGGTGGGGATAAAGGATATTTTCAACACCGCTGATATGCCCACCGAAAACGGAACGGTATTGCACGAAGGCCGGCGCCCCATTGAAGACGCCACGGCGGTGTCATTACTGCGTGAGGCCGGAGCGGTGATCCTGGGGAAAACCGTAACAACGGAGTTGGCCGTCTATGCCCCGGGAAAGACCACCAATCCCCATGATCCAAACCGGACTCCCGGCGGATCATCCAGCGGTTCGGCCGCTGCAGTGGCATCCTATATGATTCCGCTGGCTATCGGAACCCAGACCAATGGCTCTGTCATTCGGCCGGCATCCTATTGCGGCGTTATGGGTTACAAACCGACCTATGGTCGGATATCCCGTCATGGCGTGTTAAAGCAGTCCAGGCATCTCGATCAAATCGGCGTGTTTGCAAGGACCATCGAGGATACCGCTCTGATTGCCCAGCAACTCATGGCTTTTGATAGACAGGATCCGGATGTACAACCCCAGGGTCGGTGCGATCTCATCAATGGGCTTGAAGAAGGACCGCCGGTTCGTTCGCGCCTTGCGTTCGTTAAGACGCCGGCTTGGGACCAGGCAACAGAAATAACCAAACAGGCATTCCCGGATTTGGTTGAGCAATTAGGTGATACGGTGGTTGAAATAGAACTGCCGGATGTATTCGATCATGCGGTCCAATGGCATCGGACCATCATGGAGTCTGATCTTGCCAAAAGCTTTGAGACCGAATATACCAGCGGCAAGGACAAGCTGAGCGCAACACTTCGTGAAATGATCGAACGGGGGCAAACCTATCTGGCTGTCGACTACAATAAAGCCGTCGAGGGGATCTCCATATTGAATCGAGAGCTTGATAAAATTCTATCAACGTATGATGCCATCATTTCTCCGGCTACAACGGGAGAAGCTCCCATCGGGCTTGGCTCAACAGGGAGCCCGATATTCTGCACCATCTGGACGCTGTGCGGAGTTCCGGCCATCAGCCTCCCTTTGCTCAAGGGCGCAGACAGCATGCCCATGGGTGTGCAACTGACTGCATCTCGGGGAGATGACTACCGCCTGCTGCGAATTGCCCGGTGGATGGTGAATAACGGAATATCAACGACCAACACTTGATTTGAAAGAGGGCAACATGATCATCAAGGCAAAACCTTTGACGCATGAAGTTTTTGCACCATACGGACAGGTATTGATGGGAACCGGTGAGGGCCCGGAACGTTACAATTTTGCTGCCGACATGGAGAATCTTCGCATTGACGCTAAACCGAATATGACCTTTATGAGGGTGGCGTTGTCGAATCTGCCGGTTCGTATCGGAACCCTTGAGCAGCACCCCTGCTCCAATCAGGCATTCATCCCCCTGAACGGAACCGGTCAATTGGTGGCGGTGTGTCCGTCAACTCCGGATGGAAAGCCCATCGTTGAAAAACTTACGGCTTTTGTTTCCACCGGTTCCCAGGCTATTAATTATAATGCCAAGGTGTGGCATGCGCCTAGAATGGCCATCTCAAAACCGGGGGAATTTATCATGTTCCGGTGGGATGACGGTGGACCGGAAGATACCATACATTTACAAATTGATGATCCGGCCACCATCAAACTGGCCGATTGATTCATAAGAACGATTCCTGTAACAAAAGCAATTCCTTGACGATTGGCTCTATTTTCGATTATTCTCTCTAGGGTATGAATTCCATAGCCAGACACCGAATGTATATCCGATCCGGGAAATCCTGGTTTATGTTTGCCGTCTTCAGTCTTTTCCTGCTTTTTGGTATGTTGCATGATATCGGCTCGGTAGCAGCGTCTGCCCGAAAGGTATATGTTGTCCCTGTTTCCGGAACGGTGGATCCGGGTATGACGGCCTTTATCAAAAGGACGGTTGAGACACCTGCAGATGATCCGGATCCCTTGTTTGTTTTTGAAATGGATACCTTCGGCGGCCGCGTCGATTCAGCACTTGAGATCGTAGACACCCTCCTTTCTGTTCCTAAAGATAAGACCATCGCCTTTGTCAAAACCAAGGCCATTTCTGCAGGTGCATTGATCTCACTGGCCAGCGGCAGACTGGTGATGAGAAAGAATACCACTATCGGTGACTGTGCACCGATCACTTATTCAAAAGAAGGGCCAAAGGCACTGGGGGAGAAATTTCAATCTCCTCTGCGGGCCAAATTCCGTGCCCTCGCGAAACGCAACGGTTACCCCGAGACCCTGGCCGAGGCCATGGTCACTGCCGACATGGTGGTTTATGCCGTGGAAATGGAGGGAAAGACGCTTTACATGGATGCCCAGGCATTCGATAATCTAAGCTTGGCGGAAAAGGAGCGGGTCTTATCGAAAAAAACGGTTGTGGCCGAGGGCGAACTGCTCACCATGGATGATACCGAAGCGGTTGAGCTCGGCTTTTCCAGGATGAGCGTCGATACTATTGATGAAATGCTGCAACGAATGAAGATAGAAAACTATGAGCTGGTTCGGATTGAAGAAAGCTGGTCGGAGACGTTTGTCCGGCTTATCGGCAGAATCTCTCCGTATTTATTGATGATCGGTCTTGCCGCCCTTTACATGGAGATAAAAGCGCCCGGGTTCGGGGTACCGGGAATTATCGGCATCACCAGTCTCGCCCTTGTCTTTCTGAATCAATACCTGGTGGGGTTGGCTGATTATACCGAGCTCTTGTTGCTGGTTTTGGGAATCGTACTTTTGGGGTTCGAACTTTTTGTGATACCCGGCTTCGGAATCGCAGGGATTGCAGGACTCCTATTTATCACTGCAGGCGCCATACTGGCATTTCAGGATTTTGTCATTCCGGATCCGTCCTTTCCCTGGCAGGCGGAACTTCTGGTACGGAACATCTTGCATGTGATCGGCGCGCTCTTCATGTCGATTATTGTGGCGCTTTTTGCTCTCCGCTACATCCTGCCGAAGCTTTCCATTGTTACCGACGGGCCGTATCTGAGAACCACCCTTAAAGATTCCCGGGCAGATTCATTGGAAGCCGGGGGGGCCGAAGTGGGTGACATTGGAATTGCCATGACATTTCTTCGACCCTCCGGTAAGGTAAAGATCAAAGACGAAATCTTTGACGTGATTACGGACGGAGAATTCGTTGAAAAGGGGACCCCTGTAAAAATTTTGGAAATCAAGGGAAACCGAATCATTGTATCTAGGAAACCTGTAGATGAACGATAGTTTACTTCTTCCCATCATTTTGCAGCTTGTCGGTGTTGTTGTTATCATTGCAGAAGTCATACTACCGTCATTCGGCATCCTTACCATCGTGGCGCTTGGTGTTTTCGGGTATTCACTGTTTATGGTTTTTCAAGACATATCAAAGGCGGCCGGCTTTGCCCTTTTGGCTGCGGATCTTGTCCTGATCCCCGTCCTGGTCATTTTGGGGTTGAAACTGCTGGCCCGATCACCGGTTACACTTCGCAAAACTCTGTCCCGGGAAGAAGGGGTCTCCTCCCAGCCTCCCGGGCTGGACAGTTACATTGATATGCAAGGAACCGCCGTCACGGACCTTCGTCCTGCAGGAACGGCGGTTATTGACGGAAAAAGAGTTGATGTGGTCGCCCGTGGAGAGTATCTTGAAAAAGACGCTGCGATTATTGTCACCGCGGTGACCGGCAATCAGATTATCGTACGAAAAAAAGACGATTCATAAACGGAGGTACCGCCATGTTTACACAAGTTTTTCTTATCGTTATTGCAATAGCGGTTATTGTTTTGTTGTATTTTGTGGGTTCTGCCATCTCCTTGTGGATACAGGCGATGGTTTCAGGCGCACGGGTGGGTCTGATTTCCATCGTTTTTATGCGCTTTCGAAAAGTCCCGCCCAAACTGATTGTCACCGTAAAGATCATGGCGGTTAAGGCTGGGCTGGACATCTCGACCAATGACCTTGAATCCCATTTTCTGGCAGGCGGTGATGTGATGCGCGTGGCGCAGGCCCTTATTGCGGCGGATAAGGCCAGTATCGAACTGAACTTCAACCGGGCCGTGGCCATCGATCTGGCCGGAAGGAATGTACTGGAAGCCGTTCAGATGAGCGTGAATCCAAAGGTGATCGAAACGCCCCTGGTGGCTGCCATGGCCAAAGACGGCATCCAGCTCAAGGCCATCGCACGGGTAACGGTCAGGGCAAATATCGATCGGCTGGTGGGCGGTGCCGGTGAAGAGACCATTCTGGCCCGGGTTGGTGAAGGGATCGTAACCACCATCGGTTCGGCTAGTTCCCATAAGATGGTCCTTGAAAATCCCGACAGCATCTCAAAACGAGTGCTTGAAAAGGGTCTGGATGCCGGGACCGCATACGAAATTCTTTCCATTGATATCGCGGATGTCGATGTGGGAAAAAACATAGGGGCAGAGCTTGAAACAGACCGTGCCGAGGCGGATAAAAAAATAGCTCAGGCCAAGGCCGAAGAAAGAAGGGCCATGGCCATTGCCGTTGAGCAGGAAATGAAGGCCAGGGTGCAAGAGATGCGGGCAAAGGTTGTCGAAGCGGAGGCAGCCGTCCCGCTGGCAATGGCGGAGGCCTTTAAAAAAGGAAACCTGGGTGTGATGGACTATTACAAGATGAAAAACATCGCGGCGGACACCCAGATGCGGGATAAAATCGGTTCTCCGGAGGATAAGAAGGATTAAGAGATGAAATTTGAAAATCTTATATGGGTCATCCTCTTTCTGGTTTATATGGTGTTTATCTTTCTTAAGAAAACGCGAGCCGCCTCAAAATCCGAAGAGAGGGGGGTCGGCAAAAGCCGTACCGGCTTGAAAGGAAAACTCGACGAGTTTCTGTCCCGGATTAAAGCGGAAATCGAAGCCGCTAATCCGAAAGGTTCAAATGAGGAAACCGGCTGGGAAGAGTATTTGCCGCAAGAAGTAGATGATGTGAAACCGGTACTAGACGAGTCTCCTCCTGAAAGAATAGAGCCGGTAATCGAAAAAAAGCCTGTCTTGAAGGTAAAACCGGCCCCGGCGAGAACGGTTTCTAAAAGCATAAACCCGGTCGTTGACGGAAAGAAGACTCTACCCGGATTAGAGTTTGGAATACGGGATCTTAGAAAGGCGGTGGTCTGGTCGGAGATACTAGCGCCACCATTGGCTCTGAGAGACGATTAGTCGAATCGATCCTGCTTGGGATTCGTTTCCGCTACTCACATTTGTTTGAAATTTTAATAATATTTGGTACAATAAGATCTTATTCATATAAGGTTTGCGGTGATAAAAATGGAAAAGATCGATCCGAAGTATATATCTTCCTGGCGTCGTCGCTTTGATGCTTTTGAAGCTGAATCACAAGATATTTCAGCCAGGGCACGAGGGGATTTGAACAAGGCGGTTCCTATTCTGAAACGCTATGGGGCCAAGCGGATTCTGCTGTTCGGCTCCCTGTGTCGTTCAGGTAGATTCTATCCCGATTCAGACATCGATTTGGCCGTTGAGGGTATTCCCGTGAAAGACGTTACCCGGGCGGCAGCCGATTTGATGATGGCTATGGATTGGCCGACAGATCTCAAACCCCTTGAGGAAGTAAGCGACTTTTTCCGTTCAAGGATTGTGGAGGAGGGAGAAGTTCTTTATGCGGAGTAAAGAAGACATTCCGGTTCTCATCGCTGAGATCAAGGATGAGCTGTCAAAACTTGAAACGCTAGTAAACAAACTCTCCGGGCAAAAAGGTCGAACGGATGATGATGAGGTCATCGAGAGTGCCGCGTTACGCATTCACAATTTCTATACCGGCTGTGAGCGTATCTTCAAGTTGATAGCCTCGGAGGTAAACGGGGGCCCTCCACATGAAGCGGATTGGCATAAACGATTGCTCAATCAAGTTGCGCTTGATGTGGACACCATCCGGCCTGCGGTCATTTCACGGCAAACCAAGACCGGCTTAGAGGAATTGTTGAGGTTCCGTCACATTGTCAGAAACATATACGGCTTCGAACTGGCCCCGGATCGCATTGCTCATCTCATTGATCTAACGCTTCGACTCTACCCGCGTTTTGCACAGGAGCTCGATACTTTCTTTGAGTTTCTGACAAAGGTTTATGAGGAAGCCTAATAACGATTATAAACCGAATTTTGACATTTTTAAGCAGATCAATAGTCGCGCCCGGAAAGGCGATCCGAATTCAATGATCCTATTCCTGCTCCTAAAGGCAGGCGTCTTGCACTTGCTTAATTTTGAACAAAACAGTTGTCGAACAAATCGCTGAAGGAATCTACCGCAACATGTAGTGGTTCGGTATCCGAAATATTTAGCCCAATATTCCATCCAGCAAATCCAGGTTTCAAAGAGTATTATACATGGAGTACTATTCTCTTATGTGGCCACTTTAATTATGTATTGAGATTTAATTCCTCTCCCCCTGTGTTAGGATAGTTGTCACCTCTTGTTAATCTGGCCATTCCTGCCC
>CAYSUA010000142.1:0-11492 GCA_964433795.1 uncultured Desulfobacteraceae bacterium
AATATAAATCGATAGATTTCCTTCAATTTTCAATATTCAATCGAAAATATTCAATCAGGTTCCCCGATAAATCGGGATTTCCACTTCGTTCCAACCGGCTCGTCCGGGTTAGGATTACTGCCGGGTCGACAAGCGTTCTTCATCCAAGGATTGATTCCAGAGCACCCATGTACTTCGATCCGGTTTGACCATAAGCTGAAACGGATTCGTTGACGTGCCGTCCGGACGGATAAAAATCTGGTGCATCGGCTTGATGATATGCCTCCAGGGTTTTGATTTACGGCTCTCTTCCCCTTTGCGAGCCGTATTTTTTTTCTTTTTTACGGTTACGGTTCCCTGATAGACTTTCACCAGAACCGAGTCGGTCGGAAAAATTGAGAGCCGGAAAATGGCTTGGCCCGGCCGAGGCTGAACCACTGCATGCGCTGTCAATATCGAAATTCGACGTTTCAATGGTACAACCTTCGGGATACTGATCCAGATATTTCCGGTTAATGCTCGCAGTGTCGTATCGTTACTTTTACTTTTCTTGTCAGGGGGCTGAACCGCCAACTCCAGGCTTGTCCGTTCATCAAGCCGGATATGGCGATCTTCTCCATAATCTACCACCATCCGTGAATTTAATTCCGTATGGATTTGGCTGCCGGGCCCTATTACATCTCCTTTTTTCAATGAGACAGGAGTCTTATCATCACCGGTGGTTGCCGTCGCTTTGCCTTCAAGACGCAAGACCACCGGCCCCTCATCTCCATTTGCTTGCGGCAAAAGCAGAAGAACGAGTGAAATCGATAGCAATATAATTTTTTTTACTCGGCTCTCATGATCCATACACACCGCCACGACAAATGATAAGATGATAAAGATGCCGTTTTAATCCAGTACAATAATGACACTGCATTTTCTGAGAAAAGAGAGGTGTTCGGACGCCTGTCTGAGTTTCGCAGCATCAGAGTTGCTGACAACGATGACGGATTTTTCGAGGTTTTTGGTTTTGAGACCTTTTACAATTAATGGGTTATCTTTGATTCTGGGGTCGGTTTTTGCCGATGCAAGGGTATGGGTGTATCCGCTCATGCCGGCCTGCAAGGCATATTCGCGGCTTACAAATGCCGGGCCGTATATTTCTTGCCCGGATTCATCAACAATTTTTGGTACGATTGCCGGTTTCACATCACTCAAACCCTTGGCGTCCACAATCATGCCGGTATGAAGAATCGGTTTTGATCGGATTGGAGCGGATGCCGTTGCTTTGGATTTATCTGAAGTGTTTGATTTGGAACCGGACTTGGCCGGATTTACCTGTTTAATCGGCTTTATCTGTTTGATATCAGCCGGAAGGATGAGTTGCGAAAAAGCGCCCTTTAACGGCATCTGCAATTTGATCTCAACGCTTCCATCCGGCAGATGGCTTATCGGTACAATCGGTTTTAAGGCATCCAGGATTTCGTTCAGTTTACTTTTGATGGTTTCGCTTGCAACGAGGATGTCACCCACCTTGGTGTTGGAATCGATTCTGATTCCTTTGATCATTTGAACCAGATTTTTTCTGACATCCTGACCGGC
Organism: uncultured Desulfobacteraceae bacterium; assembly: GCA_964433795.1. GTDB lineage: Bacteria > Desulfobacterota > Desulfobacteria > Desulfobacterales > SURF-15 > DUZK01. The sequence goes on from CAYSUA010000142.1 coordinate 1,564, forward strand.
GGCAGTAACGGCAGCCTGCAGAGCCTGAGATTTATCTGTTTCATTCTCATCGGGAAGCGCGTTTCCCTTGGCAGATACGGTTCCCTTGGTCCAGTTGATTTGACCGGTCGGCTTCTGTTCGATGACATCTTGAGATTCGAGACCGGATCCGATAAAGGGTGCGCCGAGTATGCCCAAAAAGACCATAATAGAGACGAAACACCCTTTCATTTTTCCTCCTTTACCCGATCCAAGCTCCAAAGCAAATCCGACATTAATCGTACCAATGATGCATCATATATAAATGAAAAAAAAATTCCAAGTGAAAGTGAGACGGTAAGATGGAAAATCAGACAATCCATTCCCTACCGGCCTATTTGGTCCGCATGGTGTAGCTGCCGTTCCATCCTTCTCCCGGCGGTGATTCTTTAAATTCAAAACAACGTTCAAGCATGGTTTTGCTGGCTCCGTCATCGGAAACCAGGGATAGCGCGGCCTGAAACAATTCAACGGCCTCGTCCCATTGCTGGTTTCTGTACGCGTGAAGACCCGCAGCATATTGTTTCGTCATATCCACCAGATTTGAATCAATATCTCCCGTATAACCCATGGGTTCATAAACCGTCACCGGTTCATCCTTGCCCACAACATTGATGGAATCGATTTCACGGAAAAATATATTGCCGTTCAACCCTTGATGGGTTGAATCGCTGACGAGGGTATATATTCCGTAGATCTTATTTACACCCTCCAATCTTGCAGCAGTATTGACCGTATCGCCCATCATGGTGTAGTCCATTCGATTTTTTGAACCCATGTTACCTACAACAGCGGGACCGGTGCAAAGTCCGATACGCATTTTAAGTTCGGGTTTATCCTGACTTCTCCAGTGATTTCTGAGTTCAATCATGCGGTTTTGCATGTCGATGCTGGCTTTGCAGGCAACCTCCGGATGATTTTTGAGCTCATTGGGCGCACCGAAAAATGCGATGATGGCATCGCCTTCGAATTTGTCCACTGTCCCTTCATGCCTTAAGATGATTTCAGTCATTTCAGTGAGAAATTCGTTTAAAAGTTCTACCAGTTCATGGGGAGTGAGTCTTTCCGAAATGCTTGTGAATCCCTGTACATCGGAAAAAAAGGCGGTAATATTCCGATGTTCGCCGCCCAATTCGAGTTTTTCCGGTGATTCGATCAACTGCTGGACCACCGAAGGGGCTAGGTAAGTTGAAAACGCCCCCCGGATCCATCGTTTTTGACGTACTTCCACAAGATATTTGTAGATGTTTTTTCCCACATAGAGCAGCAAAATTACCGACAAAGGATAAACCATATTTAGAATCCAACCGTTGTCGGAAAAAAAGAACTGGCATATCATTATGTGGCCGACAAATACGGAGACACAGAAAAGGGCGCCATAGAAAGCCCCGACCCGCGTAAGGACAAATCCGAGCAGCAGACCCCCGGCAACCATAAACAATAAATCGAAAACAGCAGCCCATGCCGGTTGTCTTAGGAAATCCCCGGACAATACCGTGTCAATTAGGTTGGCATGGATCTCGAGGCCGGGAAACACACTGCCGAACGGTGTCACACGCATATCATAGATGGCTGTGGCGGTTACACCCACCAGAACGATTTTATCCTTAAACGTTCCCTCGGGAATATTGTCATGGAGAATATCGGTGACCGAGATGTGGGGATATGTTTTTTCCTTCCCCCGGTAGTTGATAACGATTTGGCCCAACTCATCGGAGGGGATTTCAAGTTTTCCGATCCGTACCGACTCCACGCCATAGTCTGCGATTTTCAAAGATATGGGCTCGTCCATAAACGCGCTTATGGCCACAAGAGAAAGCGGTGCATACAACAGGTCTTTAAATTTGATCACAGCCGGCATCCGACGGACCACACCGTCAAGATCCGGAACCATTGAGAAGGCTCCGGCATATTCGGATGCTTGGGAGATATCTGCAATATTGGGTTGAGGCGCCAACGCCTCTCTCAAGGGTGCTTTCTGGGCAAGGCCCGATGTATAATGGACCATTTTGTACGCGGAGCCTCGAATTAATTTTTCGTAAGCGGACAGCGCCTCCTTCCCGATATGGCCGGCACTTTCCTTATCCATCTGAAAAAAGAAGCCCAGGACCACCTTTGCCTTTGAGTCCCGAATGGCTTCCGCAAGGAGTCGGTCATGGTCGGATTGATGCTTCAGACGCTCGAAATATTCCCTCATATCCGGAGATTGGGTGCCAAAGCCTTGAATTTTTTGTTCTACAGCAGAAAGCGTTTCAACCAGGCGTTTATTGTCCGGTTCCAGAAACCCGATATCAAAGGCTATGACCTTAGCCCCGTCATCTGAAAGTTTCCTTACCAGTGTGGCTATCTTAGCCCGAGGCCAGGGCCATTTTCCCTCTCGGGCCAGGCTTTTCTCGTGGATGACCGCCAACACAACATCTGGGCCGGCTTTGATGTTCCCCCTGGATGTAAATCGAAGATCAATGGTTTTCAGTTCCATGTGATCGAGAAAAGGAATCCCCACCAGATAGGCAGCGCTTCCGATAAGGATGGCGGAGATGGAAATGTAAATCGGACGAAACTTGAACAGGGATTTGAAACGTGAAGCCATAGCAAGTCCTTTGTTAAGGATTCGTTGCCGTTAATTGCGCTCGTGACAGTTCCTATGTGCCCCAAATTGCTTTCTTTTTTGAGCTTATAATGAAAGACGGGTTAAAAGTCAACCAAATCAAATACCTATGGCATTCCTATGACATAATTGCCCGGATCGAAATTTACGCCATTTGTCCGCATCGGTGTTGGAACTGTTTCGATTTTCAGGTGCGAAACTTGAATATTGATTTTACCCGACGGGGCAACTATAAGAGCTATGAACTGCGATATTTAACGTGGTGGTAATCCGAAAAGAGGACAGATTGTGCTAAATGATCCTCTTTTGAGCGTTAGATCCGTTTCATTACTATTTTGAACGAATAAGGAGGTGTATCAAATGGATTGGGGAATGCAAAATCGACTTTCAAGATTGATTCAATCGGATGGGCACTGCATGTTTCTTCCCATCGATCACGGTTATTTTCAGGGTCCCACTTCGCGATTGGAAAAGCCCGGTGAGACCATCCGACCGCTTGCTCCGTATGCCGACGGTCTTTTTGTAACACGCGGGGTACTCCGTGCCTGCGTTCCACCGGACAACAGTCCGCCGGTTATATTAAGGGTTTCAGGCGGAACCAGTGTTATTGGAAAAGATCTGGCTCAAGAATCGCTGACCACATCCATCCAGGAGGCGATCCGGCTCAATGTGGCCGCCGTGGGTATGTCCATTTTTGTGGGTAGCGATTATGAATACAATTCTCTGGTGAATCTTGGTAAACTCGTGGATGAATGTGAAAACAACGGCATTCCGGTGATGGCGGTAACCGCTGTCGGAAAAGAGCTCGAAAAACGAGATGCCCGATATTTGGGGCTATGCTGCAGGATTGCAGCTGAATTTGGTGCCAAAGTGGTGAAGACTTATTGGTGTGAAGAGTTTGATAAAGTAGTCAATGGATGTCCGGTTCCCATTGTCATGGCCGGGGGTCCCAGGTGTGAAACGGAGCAGGAGGTATTTGAATTCGTGCATGACGGCATGCAAAAGGGTGCCATCGGTCTCAACCTGGGTCGCAATGTGTGGCAACATCAGTATCCGGTGCCCATGATGAAGGCACTGAGAGCGATTATCCACGAGAATGCCGATGTTAAGGCGGCAAGGGACATATTTGAAGAGGAAAAACAGAAAACGTGAAAGCCGTTGATCTATGGAAAACCTTTATAACCCCGATGATGCTCAACAATTTGCTCAACAATACTCAGCGTATTTCCACGAACTGGCCCTGAGGGTCTATACTTCTCGGCTTATCGGAAAAAGCCAGGATCTTGTATTGCACGGGGGAGGAAACACTTCCGTAAAATGCAGAATCAAAAACATTGTGGATGAGGAAATCGATGTTCTGTTTGTTAAGGGCAGCGGATGGGATTTGGGGATCATCGAACCCGAGGGATTTACCGGGCTAATGCTGGATCCAATCCGGAAACTGCGGCGTATCGATTTCCTGTCCGATGAAGAGATGGAAAACCAGCTCGCCATAAACCGCATTGAAAGCCGTTCACCGAATCCCTCGGTGGAGGCCTTGCTCCATGCATTTCTGCCTCACAAATATATCGATCATACCCATGCTGACAGTATTCTTATACTGACAAACCAAAAGCAGGGGAAAGCATATGTCGAAGAGGCGCTGGGGAGCCGGGTCACGGTTATTCCTTATGTGATGTCCGGCTTTCCATTGGCAAAAGCGGTCGCCGAGGCTTATGAAGACGCCCCGGATGTGGATGCTATTGTGGTGGTGCATCACGGCATCTTTACCTTTGCTGAAGAGGCAAGGGCCGCCTATGACAACATGATCCGATTGGTTACCAAAGCTGAAGCATTTATTGCAGAAAAAACTCGTCCGGAATCGATAGAGATGAAAGGTTCCGATATGGAGACGGAACCCCGGACTCAATCCGACCTCGTCCGCGTGGCACCGATTATCCGTGGTGCTGTTTCCCATCCGGCGTCAGACGGTCGACTGCGTCGATTTTACATAGAGTCACGGACATCACCAGATCTGGTAAAAGTCTCGTTATCCAAAAAAGCCAAAGACCTTTGCCGATCAGGTGTATTAACACCGGATCATGCTATCCGGACCAAGCACCAAATGGTTTTTATCGAACAGGTGCCGGAAAACGATGATGATTTAAAAGACATCATCCATCGGTCCATCGAATCGTTTAAAATCGATTTTATGCGGTACTGCCAAGATCGAACAGATATAGATCCTTATCCGATCCTGTTTTTGATATCCGGAGTGGGATTGCTTGCACTGGGAGACACCCGGAAAGCGGCGCGGATCAGCGCCGATATCGGAGAGCGTACCATTCAGGCGAAACTCCAAGCATACACGCTGGGGGACTATGAGCCGATAGCAGAATCCCATGTCTTTGATATGGAATGCTGGAACTTACAGCAAAAAAAATTAAAAAAAGCCGGGCAACCGCTACAAGGACAAGTGGCGTTTATTACGGGTGGTGCGGGTGCCATCGGATTCGGAATCGCAAAGCAGATACTCGCTGCCGGGGCAGTGGTTGTTATTTCCGATATCGACGAATCGCGGTTGGCCCATGTCCGGGTTATACTTGCCGAAGCCTTTGGTGAGGATCGAGTCGAAGCGATGGTCATGGATGTCGCGGATCTGGGCTCCGTTGAATCGGCCGTTGAGGAAACCTGCCGTCGGCTGGGCGGGATCGACATTGTAGTCCCCAATGCAGGTATTGCCCATGTGGCCAAGCTGGAGGATCTGGAACCGGAAAAATTTGATCAGGTAATATCCGTCAATCTGAAAGGCACCTATACGGTTATTAAAGGGGCAATACCCATATTCAGGCGACAGGGAACCGGCGGAAATATCGTCGTTATCAGTTCCAAGAACGTATTCGATCCGGGAGCCGCCTTCGGAGCCTATAGCGCTTCCAAAGCCGGCGCCCATCAGATATCAAAAATTGCCGCACTTGAACTGGCGGAGTTTGGGGTGCGGGTGAATATGGTCAACCCGGATGCGGTCTTCGGCGATGACGCCATCGGCTCAAAGCTGTGGGAAGAGGTGGGTCCGGATCGAATGAAATCGAGAGGGCTTGATGCCCAGGGCTTGAAGGATTATTACCGGCAGCGGAGCCTTTTAAAGGTTCAGGTATTGGGAGAACATGTGGGAAATGCCGTTGTGTTTTTTGCCAGTGAACTGACGCCCACTACCGGAGCGTCTCTACCGGTGGATGCCGGGAATCCCGCCGCGTTTCCCAGGTAAGACTAAGCTCTTCCCCCGCTCCAGCTTAATTTGGATTTGAGAATGTCGTAATAGTTCTGCCCCGGGAGTTTGATCATGGTCACGGGATACTTCCCCTTTTTGATCATGATGGTATCCCGCTCATCGATTTCCAGCCCTTCCTGACCGTCAAACGTCAGCATAATATCCGATGACTTTTCTTCCAGCCGGATAGTGATACCGGCGGTATCCGGAATGATAAGGGGACGGTTGGTGAGGGTAAAAGGACAGATGGGCGACATGATGATTCCGGGAACGGCCGGATGGATAATCGGTCCTCCTGCGGCGACCGAATACGCCGTTGAACCGGTGGGGGTAGCCACGATCAAGCCGTCCGCCCGGTACGTCGTCAGATAGTGTTCGTCGATGTAAGTATCGATATTGGCCAGCCGGGCAAGCGCTCCCCGGTTTATCACGACGTCGTTTAAGACGGTTTCGCATGCACGATCTTTTTCGTCACGAACAACCCGTACGACCAACCGCATCCGGGTTTCGGTGGAGAAATCATTTCTGAGTACGCTCTCGGCAGCGGGTATCAGGCTTTCTTCGGATGTTTCCGCTAAAAATCCGATATCTCCGAATTTGATACCGAGAATGGGGATATTCTGATCTCCGATCCATCGGACCGCACTCAAAAACGTGCCGTCGCCGCCAAGTACAAATACGCCGAACAAATCGGACGGCGCTAAACTTTTATTGTTATTCCGGCGGGCTAATTCAAAGGGCCTGTTTTCCTTTCTGATGACGGAAACCCCCTGGGTATTGAGCCACTTCTCCAGTTCGTCGGCTTTGCGACCCGCCTTGGTATCCGCTTTAACAAAAATCCCGATTTTTTTATTAATCTGAGTAGCTTTCATTTGGATAACCGCGAATATGGTGAAACCTCTAATACTAAGATATCAGTAGTACGGCAAGACTTTTTCCGAACCTCATGTCGACCATTTGTATCGGGTTTTTTCCTGATGCATCTGAATCGCAGTTTGTCCGGGCTCTTTCGGCAAGCGGCAGCCTGCCGGAACCATAGGAAATGGGAGTTATTTTTTTAGGGCATTTAAATATTTTGCTTGACAGTGGACGTCAAAGTTCTGTAACGGTCATAGGGTTGTGTGGCTATTTTGTAGCCAGTTTTATCCGCGATGGGTCCCGTTACCGCAATATGCTTTCGATAAGCCGTATCACGCTGTGCGAGGTCTTTCGGGTAATGAAATAGAAGGGCGGGTATCCCCTATGCATCCTGCCGGGTCCAGAGAAAACGTCTAGGGCGATGTGGTGGCCATTGAAGCCTAGCTGGGCCGGGGGGAGGATATCCAGCGACTGAAGCAAGCTTTGGTCGCAGCTGACGAGCGTATCGCCAGAGTGGTCGGGCGTGACAACGAATTTTTACGGGTGGATAAAGAATTGCACCTGACCTTTGCCCAAATCAGTAATAATCCCATGGTATTGAGAGGAGGTGATGAATTCCCATTTAGGCTATGGCTTTGACCAACAGCTTGTTGAATTTTTCAATACTGTTATTCAGAAAGGAGAGGAACTCATGAAACGGATTTTAACCCTTTTTATCGTTTTGATTGCAGCTTTTTGTTTGGCCATGCCCGCTGCCGGAGCCGGCAAGGGCGTCGTAAAACTCAAAAAAGGCCAACCGGTTCACATTGCGTACTGGTTTGTCATTTCCGGCCCGAACACCTCGTTGGGTATGGACACGGTGCGGGGTATTGAAATCGCCGTCGATGATTTCGGTGGCAAAATCAAGGGTCATTCCATCAAACTGACCGGTGAGGACACCGGGTGTGGTCCTGAAGGCGGCCAGGCAGCTGCCACCAAGATCGCTTCCGATCCCTCCATCGTGGGGGCCATTGGCTCCAACTGTTCCAGTGCAGCCAAACCGGGTGTTCCGATTCTGTGGAGCGCCGGTATCCCGACGGTTTCCCCTTCCAACACAGCGCCTTACCTGACAGACCCCAAACGGGGAGACGGGTACGGCGGCTATCTGCGGACCTGCCACAACGACACGGTTCAGGGGGCTGTGGCGGCCCAGTTCGCCAAGGATGTAGTGAAGGCCAACTCGGCGGCCACCATCCATGACGGAAGTGTCTATGCCGAGCAGCTGGCCCAGGTGTTCGCCGCGAACTTCAAGAAGATGGGCGGCAAAATTACCGCTATGGAAGCGGTCAGCCCCGGGGATACGGACATGCGTCCGGTGTTGACTTCCATTGCGACCGGTAAACCGGACCTTATCTACTACCCGATCTTCATCGCAGAAGGCGGCCACATCACCCGTCAGGCCAAAGAGGTTTCAGGGCTCGAAAATACCAAGATGATGGGTGCGGACGGCATCTTCTCCCCTGACTTCTACAAAGCCGCCGGCAAAGCCGCTGTGGGCATGTATCATACCAGTCCGGATTTTTCAGCGTTCCCGGCCGGATACAAGAGCTTCCTGAAAAAGCATCAGGAAAAATACGGTAAAAAACCGGAAGCGCCGTTCCACGCCCACGCCTATGATGCCGCCATGATGATTTTAAAGGCGATCGACAAGGTTTCGGTTGCGGGATCGGACGGCTCTCTGACCATCGACCGTATGAAATTGCGCGACGCCATGTACGCCACCAAAGGCTTACAGGGAATGACCGGTACGTTGAACTGTGACCAATACGGCGACTGTGCGGATCCGCGGATTGCCGTATACGAGACCGTGATCGAAAACATCAAGAAGGGTGAAATGCCCACCAAGCCTATCTGGAAACCTTACTAAAGAATAAGGATGAGAAACCCGGTTTCAGCATCATCAATGAAATCGGGTTTCTCTATGCAAAAATAGACAAACAGGCCCGCGTTCCGGCGGGCCTGACCATATCGACTCGGTCTGACCCTGACCTGTACACCTGATACCGGGTGGGTTCAGGTGATATCAGGAGATGGAGGGTATTATGTTTCAACGCTGGAAGGAAAGTATCACACCCACCGATTTCGTGATGTGGATGATCGGAGGTACGCTGCTCCTGATGGTTATCTGGGGTTCCACGGCCACCCTTATCGCCGGCAAGTATAGCGGTCGGCAATGGATCGACTTCATTATTTTCGGCTTGGCTCAGGGCAGCATTTATGCCCTGATTGCCACGGGGTACACCATGGTATACGGCGTGTTGCGGATGATCAATTTCGCCCACGGCGAGGTATTCATGAGCGGACCCTACACCGCCTATTTTGTGGCGGCCGCCATGTACCGGTCCGATTTCCTGGATAAACACCCCTTTACCGCCCTGTTCGTTATTTTCGTTGTGGCCATGTCGACATCCACCATGATCGCCTATTTTCTGGAAAAAATCGCATATCGACCCCTGAGGGGCGCCCCCCGGTTGATTCCGCTGATTACCGCCATCGGGGCCTCTTTCTTTTTGCAGTACATGTTTCGGGGATTTTACGGATCCGGTTTTCAGGCGTATCCGGATATCGAAATTTTCGAGGGTGCTTGGATGATATTCGGCATCCGAATCCTGAAATTTCAAGTGGTGGTGATTGTTGCCGCTATCCTGCTCATGGCTGCCCTCTACAGTTTTATTATGCTGACCCGGGCGGGAAAGGCGATCCGGGCCGTATCGGAAGACAAGGAAGCCTCGGCCCTGATGGGGATCAATGTGGACGGCATGATTTCCACCACCTTCGTCATCGGGGGGATGTCGGCCGGTGCGGCCGGTGTCCTCTATGCCTTGATGTTCAAACAGGTTCACTTTTTCATGGGATTTATTCCCGGGATCAAAGCCTTTACCGCGGCGGTCTTGGGCGGTATCGGCAATATCCCCGGCGCCATGCTGGGGGGGATTTTCCTCGGACTGATCGAGTCCGTGGGGCCGAGTCTGTTTTTAGACGGCCTGGGAATCCCTGCCCCGTACCAGTTGAAAGACGCCATCGCCTTTACGATGCTTGTTTTGGTGCTCATCTTCAGACCCATGGGTATTATGGGTGAACGCCTCGCCGCAAAGAAGGCTTAACCGTCGGGAAAGAAAAGGAAAAAGATAGAATGATGACACAAACACGCTCTTT
>CAYSUA010000143.1:0-11484 GCA_964433795.1 uncultured Desulfobacteraceae bacterium
TGGTTCGTCCCGCGGCTTTTCTAGGCTGCCACCATTATCCAGGCCGCGTGAATATATAAAGGTCCGCTTTACGTTTCGTTGCTGAACGTCAGCAATTATATAATACGAAAAATCAACGTCAATAAAAAACGTGATCGCAATTCATCGCTACCTTACCTGATACGGCATCCTCACTTCCAAGGCTTCCACCGGGCACTCGATCTCACAGGGCAGGCAGTACCAGCAGGTTCTATTCGATTCAAACGATCGACCGCAGCTCAGGCAGCGTTCCGCTTCCTTCAGAGCCTGCTCTTGTGTCATGGTCTGATCCGTCTCGCCCGTAATAGACCTTTCTGAAACCGGCAGCCGGTCCACTTTCCCCCGTGGTCCCCCAATACATTGACGGGTTGAAGCCTCGTAATCTCTAACCAGGCCGTTATGGGTGTAATAATCCCTTCCGTAACCGAGGCTTTCGCCCTTGAGAAAACGATCTGCTGAAATGGCCGCTTCTTTACCCGCAGCCATGGCATGGACCACGGATGACGGTCCGGTTAGACAGTCGCCGCAGACAAACATGCTCTTGCGGCTTGACGCCTGGAGGGTCAACGCATCGGCTGACAGTTGCCGGGTGTGCTCATCAAAAAGATCGGCCGGAAGACGCCCGGGGTCGACCTGCTGCCCGACAGCCAGAACCACCACATCGGCGGTCAGCTCATGCAATGTGCAGGTATCGTCCAATTCCGGATTGAATCGACCGTCCGAGTCGAACACAGTCAGGCAGCGGGCCAGGGAGAGATTGATCCGGCCCTCGTCTGTTTGGTTCACGGCACTCACGCCCCAGCAGTTTTCAATGGCAATCCCGACTTCCACGGCCTCGCGCAATTCCTCCGGATATGCCGGCATTTCACGAGGATTTTCCAGACACACGATGTTTACTTCTTGTGCACCGCTCAACCGACAGATCAATGCGCAATCCACGGCCGTGTTTCCTCCACCGATCACCACTACAGATTGCCCGTCAAATTCCGGCGCCTCGCCCCGCTTGGCTTTGGCTAAAATATCCAGGCCCGAAACAATACCGGCCGGTTTATTATGGGGAATATCCAATTCTCTGCCCGCAGTAGCACCGACAGCCACAACGACGGCGTCATAGGCTTCCAGTTCTTCAAAGCTAATCTCGCGACCCACGGCATGCCCGGTTTTAAATGCAACGCCCAAGGCTTTCAAGTAATCGACGGCCCGATCCACTTCTTCAACCGGCAGGCGAAAAGACGGTATGGCACGGCGCAGGAACCCCCCGGGTTTGTCTTCGGCCTCAAATACGTCTACATGATGCCCTTCTGAGCGCAATTGGTAAACCGCCATTAGACCGGCCGGTCCGGAACCGATAACCGCCGCCTTATGACCGCTATCCGGTTTTATTTCTGCCGGTCGACTTGCGGCAATGTCCGGATAAGTATCCGCCAGATACCGTTTGAGTGCTCGTATATGGACCGCGCCGTCATTAAACTTGCGATCTCTTTCACAGACGGCTTCACACGGCCGGGAGCATACACGTCCTAATATGGCGGCGAAGGGTGTGTATTTTCTTAACTCTTGAGCAGCCTCCTCCTCTTTCCCCTGGGCGATGAGACGGATATATCCCTGGCAATTCATATTCAGCGGGCACTCCTGACGGCAGGGGGCCGCAGACAAGCTCAGGTTATCCATAATGCAGCGGTCCACACAAATTCCGCAAGCATAACAAAGATCGGGATTGATGCGGATATTGTTATCAGATATCATGCCGAAACCTCCTTTCCGTCCAAATCCCTAATAGGTCTGGTACCGATGGTGATGTCGTCGGGGGTATCGCCCCGTTTGACAATGACGTGGCAGAGCCATTGGTTATCATCCCGATCCGGGAAATCGGTCCGTCGATGGGCGCTTCCCCAACGGCTCTCCTCACGCTCCAGGGATGCCCGGGCCGAAAAATCGGCGCAGTGGACGATGTGATCCACTTCATATAGTTTGGAGAGTTCGTGCCCGTTTCGAACCACGACATTGTCCCGAATGTCGCTTCTGATTCGTTCCGACCATTCCAGCCAGCTGTTCAGCTTATACTTGTTTTTTGGAGAAATCAGATAGTCTCCGATGAGCCGCCGCACCTTGTATTCCATTTCCCGGACATCGATATCCCGATCAATGGTAGTAAAACGCTGATTGCGGCGATCCTCCACCGCCTGAACCTGGCGCTCGTCCAGTTTTACGGTGTTGTTCGATTTAATAAATTCTACGGCTTCCTCAGCCGCCACCTCACCGAATACAAAGGCGCCTGATAGATGCTGCTTGGGTACCGAGGCCACGTCTCCTGCCGCATAAAGTCCCGGCACACCGGTTTCGGCCTTTTCATTGACATAGAGTCCTCCCATACCGTGCCCGCCGCAGATCTGGGCCTCGGTGGGCCAGAGCTCGATCTCCCGTTTCCTAAAATCGATTCCCCGCCCCTTAAAAAATCGTTCCTGAACCGGGCGCTCGGTGGTAAAGAGGATACTTTCGATCTCTTCGATGATCTCGGGTTTCAAATGATGCAGTTGGATCCGAAGAGGACCGAATCCCTTTTCATAGGCCTCATCCATGCGGCTCAAGTTGGCACACTCGTTTTCCATGAGAATGTTGTCGAAAATATCCAACACCCGGCCACCCCGTGTGACGGTGATGGCGAGAAGCGGCATGTTAGCGTCCTTTATGAGCATCGTCTGTTTCGAAAACTCCATGCACGTCAGGTCCGCCCCGGCACGATAGCCCATGACATAGCCATCGCCGCAGTTTCCCGGATAATCGAACGTACCGTAAAGATAGCCCGAGTTCGGGAGCGTAAACCGGGCCTGCCCACCGGCGGTCAGTATAACGGCTTTAGCCCTGCAAACCACCAGTTCTCCGGAGCGCACGTTCAACCCGACAGCCCCGGCAACCCGCCCGTCGTCCAGGAGCAGTTCCAGGCCCATAATCCGGTTTAAAGCCATTGCTCCCATTTCCTGGGCCTTTTTAGAAATGATCACCTTGAGATCCGGCTCTTCCATGGCGGTTTGGAATTCTCCCTTGACATGATACTTCAGGGTCCTGAATTTGCCGCTTTTATCCAACGGAAAGTGTACCCCCCATTGCTGGAGTTTCTGAAGCAATTCGAAAGATCGAGCCGCCATTCGATAGCTGGGCGCCAAATCCACCACCCCGTGGCAACTCAATGAGATGGCTTCCAGATAAAGTTCGGGGGATGTAAAATTCGGTATGGCGACGATATTTAGAGCATCCATTCCCCTTGCGATTGAGCCGCTGTATTTGATATCCCCTTTTTCAAAAAAGACGACTTTCAAATCGGGATTCAATTCCAGCGCCCGGATGGCAGACATGCAGCCCGCACTTCCTCCGCCGACAATCAATAGATCGGCATCAATTTTTCTAATCTCCATGCTTATTCCTTTTACTAGTTAAACCATGCCTTTCTTTTTCAGATCCTCCACAAGATCTGAGAGACCGATTCTGTTCAGGGTTTCTTCTGTTTGCAAACCGGTTTCAGGATCCCAGCCGCGGAGTTGATAAAACTCGTCTCTCATGGCAGTGAAGGCATCCCGATCCAGGGTCTGGCCTTTGCGGCTCAAAACCTCATCACCCGGTCCGGGCACAATGACATCGGGATTCATGAATACCGACTGAACGGGGTCGGTGAAATTAAATTCAGCAACCGTGTCGTCTGTTTTCGGGCGCCGTCCTTCCCGCAACAGGATGGCCCGCTGTTGATTGAAAATACGCTCACCATATTGGTGCAAGGATTTTTCATCCGAGTCAATTCCGGTGACGGCACTGAATATACGACTTTCCAGAGTCGGATCGCCCACCTTGTCTTCTGTATTTTTCGAAACCATCAGCGGCCAGCAGGAATCGCAGAGCAAAAGACTGTCCTTCAGATAAGTGCGGTCGATGATTTTCGTTGCGGCCATGGCCTTTCCTTCATGGGTATTGAGGTCCCAGGCCTTTTCATGGCCCCAAAATTTAGCTGCGGCAGCCCGGTAAACATCGGATGTCACCGGGGTTGAATGCGGGTACTGCTGGTTCATGGCCCACAAACCGATGATGCGGCTGACCTCGTGCAGCATGGCAATGGGCTGCCGCGGTTCAAAGGCATACAAGAGGCCGTTCATTAAGTATTCCCTGGCCGAATAGGTGGCGCCGTCCCCGACACCCGATACCTCATTGGCAAAATGCGCCCTGGCGTCTTCACCCAATGTTTGTCCTGCCCTGAGCAAGCCCTCGGCCAGTATATCTCCGAATCCCTTACGATGGGCGATCATATGAGCGAGCGTTTCGAAAAATTCCCAGGTTCCAAGCTTGTCGATCTCAAGACCGGTTTGCGAATCGCTGAGGTATCCCGCCTCATATGCCGCTGCCAGCCATTGCACGATGTTGTATACTTCCATGGTGCAAAGCGACAAATCATTACACAGATCCGTTGCATTCGATGCGGTTTCAGCAGGTTCTCCGGGTCTTGCCATCACCCAGGGAAAATAGACGAACATGGACTGACATTTGCGCACCACCTCCTTGCCCGACACCGTCCTAAAGGTATTCCGCATGATGCAGTCCAACCCGCATTGATAGCAGGAGGCTTTGCCTGTGCGGCTGATCTGGTCCTCGGGATAAGGATTGAACATGGGATCCCGCTCGTTGAGATGAACGGATAGCCGGTTGAGGTCCTTTAATTCTTCCGGATGAGCCACCACGGGATTGCCGGTACCCGATACCGCCACTGCCTTTAAATTCTTGGCTCCCATGACCGCACCGAATCCTCCGGTGGCACTGCCTTCGTTGTCGGTCATCAAATTAGCGCTTCGGCATAAATTTTCACCGGCAACACCCGTGGTAATAAATCGTGTGTTTTTTCCATGTCCCTGTTTCAGGCGATCCCTGACGGAATTCACCCCTTGCCCCCACATTCCTGCTGCATCCAGGATTTCGGCCCGGCCGTCGCAGATCCAAAGGTAAACAGGCTTGTCGGCTTTTCCTGAAATCACGACACCGTCGAATCCGGCTCGTTTTAAGGCTGGCCCCCAGTAACCGCCCAAATTACCGTAGCAAAACCCCTCGGGGACCGACATGGGAGATTTACCGACAATTTCAAACCGGGAAGCACCCTGTGCGCCGGTGGCCCCCAAAGGGCCGGTCATGAATATTAAATGATTTTCCGGATCGAACGCCCCCACACTTTCGGGCACATTTTCCCAGTAAAGGCGTGTGGCAATACCCCGTCCTCCCAGGAAACGCTCCGCATATTTCATGGTTTCAATTTCGGTTATGCTTTCTTGCGAAAGATCAATATTAAGAATCGTACCGCACCAACCATAATTATTGGATGCCATAACGCCTCCTTTGCGACAGACCGGTTAAGTGAAAACAACAATTTTGACCATAGGGGATATCGATTCCGATTTCAATCGGAAACCATTCGGTTTTCATGGAATAGATTATTGGTACCGGCCAAAAAATCCGAGGATGTCGTTGATTTTCTATTGACAAAGGAAGAAAGAACTTTTAGAAAAAGCTGTCTATACATCTATACTATAATCAATTATTTCTTCTCAAAAATTGCCGTTATTGACCATAAAAAAGGTGACGCCATGCATTTCCCAATCGATTTGACTGAATATAGAACATCGGCATTCAATTTGGATCAGGCAGAGCTTTCGGATACCCAGAGGAAAGATCTGCTTTTTAATATCCAAATGATCCGTGACAGTATCGTCTTTTTCACCGCCTATGCCAATACAAAGGGGCTGGGGGGGCATACCGGCGGTGCATATGATATCGTGCCCGAGCTTCTGATCATCGATGGCTTTATGAAGGGAACCGATACCGTTTATCCGGTCTGCTTTGACGAAGCCGGGCACCGTGTCGCCATTCAATACCAGATGGCTGTAATCAACGGCTTTCGAGAACCTGAATCGCTTTTTCATTATCGGGAATTCGGCAGCGGGTTGTACGGTCATCCCGAACGAGACGATGACCGCGGGATATTCTTCAGTTCCGGCAGGCTGGGTCATTTGTGGAGCTATGTGAACGGAATCGCCTCGGCCAACCCGGATAAGGTTGTCGTCATGTTCGGAAGTGACGGGTCCCAGCAGGAAGGGGGGGATGCGGAGGCAGCAAGGTATGCGGTGGCTCAAAATCTCAATGTCAAGCTGCTAATCGATGATAATGATGTGACCATTGCCGGTCATCCCAGCGAATATCTTAAAGGGTTTTCCGTGGAAGATACCTTGAAGGGCCATGGCTTGGGGGTGGATACCGGTGATGGGGAAGATATACCGACGCTTTATCGAAGAATATATAAAGCCCTTACAATCGAAGGTCCGGCTGCACTGGTCAATAAACGAAAAATGGCTGTCGGGATTCCCGGAATCGAAGGATTGCCCAAAGGTCATGATGTCATTCCCGTGGATTTGGCCATCGCCTATCTTAAAGCGAAAGGCCGTGATGAGGCGGTGAGCATACTGGAATCCACTGCCAAACCGGCGAATGGTACGGTATATCTCGGCAGCTCCAAAGAAAAAGGCAAAAACAGGGATGATTTCGGAAAGATCGTTTGCGATCTTATTGAGGATATGCCGGATCGAAAATCGGGGGTTCTCGTTGTGGATTCGGATCTGGAAGGATCATGCGGATTGCATCACATTCGGAAGGCGTTTCCCGACATCTATGTACACGGCGGCATTATGGAGCGGAATAATTTTTCTGTTGCGGCCGGATTCGGCTCCTTGAAGGGAAAGCAGGGCATATTCGGTACCTTTTCGGCATTCCTGGAGATGGTGATTTCAGAGATCACCATGGCAAGACTCAACCGGGCCAATGTACTGGCCCATTTTTCTCATGCAGGCGTTGACGACATGGCCGACAACACGTGTCACTTCGGCATGAACAATCTTTTTTCAGATAACGGTTTATCTGAGACGGATAACACACGCCTCTACTTTCCCGCCGATCCCAATCAGTTGAGAGCGATGCTTGAAAAAATCTTTCAGGATCAAGGCCTCCGGTTCATATTCTCGACACGGTCCGCGACTCCCTTTATTCTGGATGACAAGGGGGATCTGTTTTTTGGAAGCGGGTACCGGTTCATTCCCGGCAGGGATGAAGTTATCCGTGACGGGGAATCGGGGTATATCGTCTCATATGGGGAGATGTTGTATCGATGCCTGGATGCAGTGGAACAGTTGCGATCCCAAGGTATTCGAGTGGGACTCATCAATAAACCGACCCTGAATGTCGTGGATGAAGAGATGATGGCAAAGCTGGCCCGTGCCGGTTTTGTCCTGGTGGTTGAAACCCAAAATGTCAAATCCGGACTTGGGGCAAGGTTCGGAACGTGGCTCCTCGAAAGGGGGTGCAAAGCCGTCTATTCTCACATGGGTCTGACCCGGGAAGGGCATGGCGGACTGAAGGAGCAGATTACCTACCAGGGGTTGGGACCAAAGGACATTCAAGAAAAAATAATGGCGATGTTGCCGGCTGAAGCGTCTTGAAAGGATGAACTTGAGAGTTGTAGACCCGGATAATCCGATACCCAAATATCTCCAGATCAGCGCATGGTTGAGAGAATCGATTCAGATGGGAAGATATAAAATAGGAGAGAAACTACCTTCTGAAATCGATCTGTCCGAGATATGTCAGGTCAACCGGCACACGCTGAGGCAGGCGATCAGTGAATTGACGGCGCAGGGAATTTTGAGAAAAGAAAAGGGGATGGGAACCTTTGTATCCGCCTCTGAACCGGTTGCCTTGAAACACAAGCTCAACCGGATCTCCAGTTTTGGCCAAGAGCTCCAGCAGGCCGGAATAAAGGAGAATACGCGTTTGCTGGAGAAAGGCTGTGAAAAACCGCCCCGTCATGTTGCCGAGAGTATGGGGATCGATATCGAGAGCCAGGTCATTGCCATCCGCCGATTAAGGACCGGTGACGATACACCGCTGATCTATGAAGAGACTTATTTGCCGGTCGATTTGTTTGACGGAATTTTAGACATGGACCTTACCGGATCCCTCTACAAAGTCTTCACCAACAGCTTTAACACCGTTCTGGCCCGATGTGAACAGCGGATCCGTGCCGTTAATTTAAATAAGAAAATCGCCGCATTGCTAGGCATCAAGGATAATCCGGCCGCATTATATATGGAAAGCGTCACCTACAATGATCGGAATGTTCCGGTGGAAGTGCTTTGCTGTTATTTTCGAGGGGATAAATACACGTTTGAAGTCGAACTCGGCCGGTATCATCTAACTGAATAATCAAGCATTGGCGCGGTGCAGTAGAGGACCCATCCAATGCGATTCTGAAGGAGGAACATCATGGAGGAGAAAAATCTGTTCGAGAAATTGGTTGACGTAAGCCCCGGAATGGAAATCTGGTGGGATTCGTCTCCGGTTATTTTTAATAACTGGTGTCGAAAAATGATCGACAAGGCGGCCGCTGAGGATCGGGATACTCTTGAACGCCAGTTTAGCCGAATGTATGACGAAGATCTTCCGGAAAAGCAGTTGTTCAGAGGCGTCACCACCAACCCGCCCTTGTCCCTGCAGGCGATCCAGGACGATCCGCCATATTGGCAGGGGGTAGCCCGAAAAATCATCGCAGAACATCCGGATATCGATACCGAAACCCTATTCTGGACGTTATACAAACAGGTCGTGAAGCGGGGTTCGGACATGTATTTGCCCCTCTTTGAAAAAACCGGCTACCGTGAGGGGTTTCTTTCCGGACAAGTGGATCCCAGAAGCGTATTCGATAAAGACGCCATGTTGAAACAGGCGCTCGATATTACCGAAATCAACCCGAATGTCATGATTAAGGTTCCGGGTTCCAAGGAAGGGTACGAGGTAATCGAGGAGTTGACCGCCAGGGGAATATCCACCAATAACACCCTGACCTTTATCTTGCCCCAACTTGTGGATTGTGCTCAGTCCGTAAAGCGAGGTCTTGAAAAAGCCAAAAAGAACAATGTGGATTTATCCAAGTGGCGGTCCGTCATTACGCATATGGAATCGCGGTTCGGGGATCTCGGCGGTTTGAGGGATTTTGCTGCTGAAAAGGGAATCGAATTGACCGAAAGCGACGTTCGACAGGCCGAGCTGGCGATATTTAAAAAGGCATATGGATATCTAAAGCAGAATGACCTGCCGAGTAAAATGCTTTCCTGTTCGTTAAGACTGGGGCCTTCCGTAAACGGCGAGACACGGATCTGGCATCTGGAAGAGAAATCAGGCGCCGGCGTCGTGGTAACCTGTCCGCCGGGCTTTATCGACCAGGTCATCAACCTGCCGGATGCGCACAAGATCGATTTCGAAAAGGATCGCATACTGGCGGACACTCCCAAGGATGTGCTGGATAAGCTGCTGCAAATTCCTTACTTTGAAAGAGCTTATGCCGTGGACGGATATGCCAGGGATGAATACAATTCCCATCCAGCGCTAATGAAAACCGCGGAACAGTTTTCCCGTGCCACACAGGAGATGGTGGACTTTGCCGGTGAATGCCTCCGGGGTCACTGAGTTACAGATACCCCATAACGTTATAAGGAGTAAGGAGGGGCTGGAATTGTGAAAAATGGAGTCATTGACCGTAATTTGGGATTTTAGATTTTAGAATTTGGAATTGTACCAAACTTGTAGCGAAATAAAAATGGGCTCAGAAGGAGTTAAAAATGAAAAAGCTAAACGATTGGTTCGTCCCCTGGTTGTTCAAAGCAAGAGAGTATAATGTGAGCATTTTGGATAAAGCCTGGAGCAATCCGGATCATGCCAGGCTGATGTTGAATGAAAATCCGATTCAGCCTTCGGAAAAGGTCGTCAACGCGGTGATGGAGGCAGTAAAAAACGGAAATCGATATCCGGACAGTTTCTTGAGATTAAGAACCAAGATCGGTGAAATGTATAATCTGGGTCCGGACAATGTTGCACTCTGCAACGGGTCTTCCGAAACCATCGATGCAATGATGCGTGTATTCCTGCAACCGGGAGATGAAATCATCATGTCGAACCCGACATTCGGGTTGTTCCCGCCCCGGGCGGAGTTGTGCAATGCCAAGGTCGTACAGATCCCTCTCCGGGAAGGGGATCTGCAGTATGATGTGGAGGGAATGCTCAATGCCGTTAATGAAAAAACCAAACTGATCCTGGTGATCAACCCCAACAACCCCACCGGGATATTTATCGAAGATGCTGATCTGGAGCGCTTCTGTGAGACCGGTATCCCACTCTGTATCGATGAAGCCTACAGGGACTATAATCCCGATATCCCGTCCAAAGCCGTTCTGATCAAGAAATATCCGCAAGTGTTTCTTTCGGTCACTCTCTCCAAAGCCCACGGGTTTGCCGGTATCCGGTTCGGTTTCGTGCTGGGAACCGAAGAGATGATCCAGGCGTTTAATACGATGTTTTTACCGTGGAATGTGAGTCTCATGTCCGCTGCCGCAGCAGAGGCGATTCTGGATAATCCCGGGGAAATCGAAGCCAAGGTAAAACATAACAATGGATGGATGGATGCCTTTACCGAAGAGCTCAAGAAAGCGGGCCTCAATCCGTTTCCGACCCATGGCAACTATATGCTCGTAGACGCCACCATGACCGGGAAGACCACCGGCGAGATTCTCACGGCCGCCCTTGATCAGAAGATATTCTTGAAACGGATCGGTGAGATTCACGGCAAGTCCGGTTATTTCAGGGTTACACCGGGAACGGACGAAGAAAACGAGAGGTTTATCCAATTTATCCGAACCTATTTTAAATAATTGAAAGCTAAGTTCACTGTAAATGCCCGGCGGCGCTTGGTTTACACAAAAAACTTGACAGCATCTTGTTCAGCGATGTAGTCAAACAAAATTGTTTTTAAAATTTTGCGAACAATCCAGACGGATTTATATGAGCCATAGCGGCCGTGACCGGGCGTTGCGGCTCATTAAATCATTTTCGGTGGCCCATCATATAGACTCTTTTTAGTAGCACCACAAAACGGTTGTACCTTTGTCGATTTGATTGCATGTTAACCCCTAACTAACACCAAGAAAGGAGACAAACGGCATGAAAAGACGAGATTTTCTAAAAAAAGCAGGAGTGGGAACAGCAGCAGTGGCAGCCACAGCGGTAAATGCGCCCTATGTGATTGCGCAAAAGAAAACAACCATTAAGTGGCGGATGCAAACCTATGCCGGGGCAGCCTTATCCGCGCATGTCTGCAAACCGGCAATCGATGCGTTCAATAAAGCCGCCAATGGAGAAATGGTGATCGAGTTGTACAATTCCGATCAGCTGGTGCCCACAAGTGAGCTGTTCAGAGCCATGCAGAAAGGCACCATTGACGCCGTTCAGAGTGATGATGACTCCATAGCAGCGCCTGTCGATGTGTCCATATTTGGCGCCTACTTCCCCTTTGCGTCACGCTACTCTCTGGATGTTCCCGTGCTGTGGAACTGGTATGGG
>CAYSUA010000144.1:0-11446 GCA_964433795.1 uncultured Desulfobacteraceae bacterium
ACCTGAAAAATTACCGACAACGCCTCGACCACAAACAATCCGCCCACGAGTGCGAGTAATATTTCTTGTTTGGTAATTACCGCCACCGAACCCAGGGCCGCTCCCAAAGAGAGAGAACCCACATCACCCATGAACACTTGTGCCGGATAGGTATTAAACCATAGAAAGCCGAATCCGGCTCCTGCCAGTGCCCCGCAAAATACGGTTATTTCCGCACTTCCGGCCACATAATTGATTTGAAGATACTGGGCGATTTTTATATGCCCCGCCACATAGGCAAATACCATGTAGGTCACGGCCACGATGATAGCCGGACCGATTGCCAGACCGTCCAATCCATCCGTAAGATTTACCGCATTGGAAGTCCCAACGATAACCAATGCGGCAAAGAAGACGTAACCCCACCCCAGGTCGGGGGCGATATTCTTAAAGAAGGGGACGGTCACCTGGGTGTCGAAATCCGGCCTCGAATAAACAAGGAGACCGGTGATAAGGGCTATAATCAGCTGCAGGATCAATTTGCCGCGGGCAGTGAGCCCCTTGCTCCTCTTTTTGACCTGCATGAGATAGTCGTCCATGAACCCGATCAGCCCATTTCCAAAGGTCACCAGCAACACGATCCAGATGTACGAATTGGCCAAATTTGTCCACAACAGGGTCGAAACGATCACCGAAAAGAGGATCAGTGCCCCTCCCATGGTCGGTGTTCCGGCTTTTTCGAAATGACTTTCCGGTCCATCCTCCCGGATATACTGCCCCACTTGCAGCGTCGTCAGCTTTCGAATCACCCACGGCCCGAGAAAGAAGCAGATGAGAAATGCCGTCAAACTGGCATAGATGGACCGGAAGGTGATATACCGGAATACATTGAATCCCGATATGGTGGTGTGGAGCGGATATAGAAAATGGTAGATCATAACTAATCTCTAATCGCTATTTCGTTCCCCGATTTTCAAGCCAGTGAACAACGGTTTCCATGGTCATTCCCCTGGACCCTTTCACCAAGACCCAGTCATCCGGTTCCAGCCGATCGAAAAGATCGATACAGATTTCATCTTTTGTTCCAATGAATATTTTATCGGCCGCCAATCCGTTGGCAATGGCGCCGGCCGCCACGGCGCTTGAAAAATCTCCGGTGACATACAGCCGGGCCGTATCGGACGTTGCGGATATGGATCCGATCTCCTTATGCATGGCTTCAGCTTCTGGTCCGAGTTCCAGCATATCTCCCAAAACGAGAATACCCCGCTGTGTACCCTTGAGCGAGATAAGGGTTTCAATGGCGGCTTTTACGGATGCAGGATTTGCATTATACGCATCGTTGATAACGGTAATGCCGCTTTCCGTTTTCTTGATATGCATTCTTCCTTCAACGGGTCGAAACTTTTCCAACCCGGTTTGGATGGCCTCTCCCGACAAACCCTTAAGATAACCGACCGTGGCGGCAGCCAGGGCATTGGAAACCATGAACCGGCCCGGTATGCCGAGGCGGACGGTTCGGGTTTCGGAGGGAAGTCTAAGCGAAAAGGAGATTCCCTGTTTTGTTTCTTGGATACCCTCCGCTCGAACCAACGCATCGTCGGTTTGACCGAAGAACACCACCTTTCGATCCGTCAGATTCGCCAGCCGCCGCAACCATTGATCATCTCCGTTCAACACAGCGGTTCCGTTCGACACCATATTTTCAAGCAGTTCGCCCTTTGCCCGCATGACACCTTCCATGGAGCCGACCCCTTCGAGATGAACCGGCCCGATATTCGTGATAACCCCTATATGGGGCAAACAGATTCGGGTCAGGTAGGCGATTTCACCCGGATGGTTCATTCCGAGTTCCAAAATCGCCAATTCGTGGGTCGCATCGAGCCGAAGCAGACTCAACGGCAGTCCGATATCGTTATTGTAATTTTTTTGGCTGGTGAGGGTCTGGAATCGCTCCATAAGTACTGCCGCGGTCATTTCCCGGGTGGTTGTTTTACCGTTGGATCCGGTAATACTCACCACCGATGCCTTTGACGTCCCGCGATGAAAGGATGCCATATCCCCCAATGCCCGGGTCGTGTTTCCCACAGCCACACAGACAACATTGCCTTCCATCATCTCGGTAAGCGGCTGCAGTTCTCTTTTGTTATTTTCGATTAAAAAACCCTGTATGCCTTGATTTAAAACATCCTTTATATATCCGTGCCCGTCATGGGTTGTTCCTGCAATGGCGATAAAGAGTTCGTTTCCTTCAATATTTCTAGAATCGATGGAGATACCGGTAAAAGAACGATTTTCGTCACCGCAAACCAACGCACCGCCGGATGCGGTTATAATATCTTTGGTTGACCAGGGCTTCGGTGTTTTCATTGCCGGATTTTCCGATTAAGTTCATCCAGCGCTTTTTGCGCTTCCTGGCAATCATCGAAGGGAATGGTTGTGTCCCCGACGATTTGATAGGTTTCATGCCCCTTGCCTGCAATCAAAACAGCATCTCCCGGCTGTGAGATGCGGATTCCCAAACAAATGGCCGTGCTCCGATCCGGTATTAGGGCGTGCCCCTTTTCTTTAAATCCCGACTCGAGTTCATCGGGTGCATACCGTTTGGGAGACGACTTCGATATTCCGTTTTGGATCTGCACAATAATATCCATTGGCGGTTCGGAGCGCGGATTGTCCGATGTGATAATGGCCAAATCCGACAACCGTCCCGCTATTTCACCCATCTGTGGGCGTTTCTCTTTATCCCGGTCTCCACCGCAGCCGAAGATGCAGATGATCCGCCCACCCGCCAACCCGTTTAATGCAGTGAGCACATTTTCCAAGGCATCCGGTGTATGGGCGTAGTCAACAAAGATGTTCCGCCCCGTAAGGTTTGAGATCTGTTCCAAACGGCCGGGCACCGTTTGCAGTGATTCGATGCCGTGTTGAATTTGCGCCGGCGGAATTCCCATTGCTATACCCGCACCTGCGGCTCCGAGTATATTCTCCACATTGTGTGTGCCCACCAGGCTCGATTTAAAACCGAATTCTCCTTTAGGAGAAACGATGGTTCCCGAGAGCCCGTTGAGATCCTGAACAACCGCTTCGGCATGAATGTCATGGGCCGCGTGATCACCAAAGGTGACGACCGGAACCGTCAGTTTTTCCACGAGCTCTTTCCCTCTGGGGTCTGCGCAATTGATAACCGCCTGGGCCCGGTCTGCTTTGGGCCCTCTCCTCATGTGCTCGGTGAACATCCGCTGCTTACAGAGCCAATAACTGTTGATATCTCCGTGATAATCGAGATGATCTTGGCTCAGATTTGTAAATATCCCGACATCCAACCAGCAGTGAGCAACCCGAAATAGATCAAGGGCATGGGATGATACTTCCAGTACAGCATGTGTCACTCCTTCCGAAACCATTTCAGCCATGATTCGTTGAAGATCCAGCGATTCCGGTGTGGTTACCGGATTGGCAAAGGTCTTGCCTCCGTATCGGTAATTGATGGTTCCGATAACGCCCACCATTATGTTTGCTGCGTTTAATATACTCTCCAAAAGATAAGCGGTTGTGGTTTTCCCGTTTGTACCGGTGATTCCGACAATATGTAATTTTTGTGTCGGATTTCCGTAAAACTGCGCCGCTATCTCCGAAAGCGCAACCCGAGTATTCTCCACCACGACGATAGCGCTTTTTCGTTTCCAGTTCGATGAAACCGGTTTTTGTGCAAGAACAACGGTCGCCCCCCGATCCAGCGCTTCGTCAATATAGTCATGACCGTCTACTGTATGACCCGGGATGGCTACAAAAAGCCCTCCCTGCTTGACATCCTGCGCTCGATAATGAATCGACTTGATATCCGCTTGAATGCCGGTCTCTCCATTGATTGATTTAGTGGATAACGACCGGCGTATGTCTTCAAATTTCACCCTGTGGCCGCATCCTCCCGGGAAACCCGCAAACTCTCCGCACCCCTTTCGGGGGGGATATTCAGATAATTCAGTGTTTCATGGGCAATCTTTTTAAATGCCGGTGCCGCAATGGTGCCGCCATATATTTTGCCCTTGGGTTCATCAATAGCCACGAGAATGGTTGCGGCAGGGTCATTGGCCGGAACGAACCCGATAAACGAGGCGACATATTTTCCTTTGGCATAGGTTCCGTTTTTGCCGACCTTTTGTGCAGTTCCGGTTTTACCGCCGACCCTATATCCGTCCAGCGCGGCATTAACGCCGGTTCCTCCCGGGGTGGTGACCGTCTGCATGATTCTGTTGATTGTTCGGGCTGATTTTACGGAGATCACCCGCCTTACAACGCTGGGCTCAATCTGTTTCATAAGATTGCTGCTTCCGTCTCTGATGGAATGAACAATATAGGGTTTCATCAGTATTCCGTCGTTTGCGATGGCGGATGTTGCCGCCACCAATTGAATGGCGGATACGGAAATCCCCTGGCCAAAGGATATGGCCCCGGCATCGATTCTCGACCATCGTTTGTACGGAAGTAGAGTGCCGCTAGATTCACCGGGGCAGTCGATTCCGGTTTTTGTTCCGAAACCGAACGCTTGAAGCGTTTTGTAGTGTTTCTTGCGTCCGGTCCTTTCACCGATTTTGACTGCTCCGATATTGGATGAATATTTTATAATTTGCTGCAGCGACAGCCAGCCATGGGGGTGAACATCATGAACCACATCCTTTCCGATCCTGTATTTGCCGTTTTCGCAAAAAAATATGGTATGGGGTGATGCGTTTCCGGATTCCAGGGCGGCTGCCGCGCTGAATATCTTCATGGTGGAACCCGGTTCAAAAGGATCGGTTACTGCTCGATTTCGCCAAAAGCTTTTTTTATATTTCCGGTATGTGTTGGGGTTAAAGAAAGGATAGTGGGCCATCGCCATGATAGCCCCTGTCTTGGGGGACATGACGACGATCATCCCGCCTTTGGCGGAGTAAGTTTTAACTGTTTCTTCCAGTACCCTCTCAGCCGCAAATTGAACGGGGCCGGCAATGGTTAGATGCAGACTGTAACCGCCAAAACTGGTTGTCGTTTTTTTTTCGGCGTTGAATCCCCGACCCAGGGCATCCTTTAATATGGTTTGTTCAACCGTTGCGCCTTTTAGATAAGCGTCATAATAGAATTCGATTCCTTCCAGGCCGTTCCCGTCGATTCCGGTAAATCCCAATATTTGAGCCCCCAAGGTTTTGTTGGGATAAAAACGATTGGATTCCGGTAGAAATCCTATTCCGTCAAGTTTCAGGGCCTTTAGTGCCTTCTCTTCTCCGGGGGTAATTTGTCGCTTGACCCAGACGAACGGTTTTCTGGCGACCAACTTCTTATATATGGGCCGCCGGCGGGAGCCTAGTGCTTTGGCCAACACCGTTGCGGTCCGCTTAGGGTTTTTGATCCTACCGGGGAAGGCGGCAATTGAGGTGGCGTCAATGCTGACGGCCATCTCTCTGGGAGTGGAATCGTAGATGGTGCCGCGTTTGAGGTAGGTTTTAATGGATCGCTCATATTCTCCGGCAGCTTTCTTTGCCAGCCAAGATGCACGGTATACCTGCAGGTATACCGCTTTTGCGCCGATCGCAGCGAAACAGAGACCGAACAGGATGCCCATCAATAGGGTTCGGAGTTTTATGTGTTTGTTTACGGTGCTCATTGCACGACAATGATCTGTTCAGGCGTCGGTGTGGCTAAACTTAACCGCTCCTTGGCTATTTTTGATATTCTTTCCGGTGATTTCAGCCTTGCCAATTCGATCTGTATGTTCTTTTTGACGGCTTTAAGATCGATGTTCCTTCTGGTCGCGGTGTTGATTTTATATCCGACGTTGACGTATTGGACCCTGGCCCAGGTGTAGATCAACAGTTCAGAAATAAAAAGGGATAGGATAATCATCCACATCCCCATGATTTTGAGTCTTCGGGTAGCTTTCTCTTTTTTTGTCGGCACGCGCAGTAACCTTTCACGTTAGTCGGGTTTGATCCCCAGAGACAGAGAGGGCACAGAGTTCTTTCATTCTTCTATCCAATCGGGAGGCAGCGATTGAATAAAAGAGGTTAAGGCGTTATTACATTCGCTCAGGTGTGTATTTGCCGATTCCGTATCGATCCAATCCCAATCAGGTTTCCGGAGCTGTTGACTTGCCGTTGTCAGGTTTCGTATCGGTCCATAGTGATTAGCTTAGACAGCACTCTGTGCCCTCTCTGTCTCTGCAGTCAAAACCCTCCTTATAGTTTTTCTGCGGCCCGAAGGCGTGCGCTTCTGGCCATCGGATTATCCTCTAGAGCTGTCGGGCGTATGATTTTTCGGGTCAGGTTCTTAACTTGGGGCTCCCGGCCACAAACGCATTGGGGAAAATCACCGGGACACTGACAGCCCTTTTCCAACGCTTTGATGCGGTGTTTGATAATTCTATCTTCAAGTGAGTGATAAGATATCACACAGAGACGGCCTGTCGGATTCAGCAGATTGAAAGCGACATCCATGAATGCTTCAAGTCGCTCGAGCTCCTTGTTTACTGCGATTCTTAAAGCCATAAATACACGGGTCGCCGGATGAATCCGCTGACGCTGCCTTGCTCCTCTGGGAACTGCAGCCATAACAATTTCCGCCAGTTTCTTGCTGGTTCCAATGGCCTCGCGGGACCTCTCCGCTACAATCTTTTTTGCGATTTTCCCGGACCAGCGTTCCTCGCCGTACGATTTGAATATTTTTTTGAGATCCTGTTCCGGGGCGCGATTGATGATATCCGCAGCAGTTTCTTTTGTTTCAATATTCATTCGCATGTCCAGGGGTTCATCCAGTTGAAAGCTGAATCCTCGACCGCTGGCTTTGATCTGGTGAAGCGATAATCCAAGGTCGAGAAGGATGCCATCGACACCGTCAATTCCAAATTGTGAAAGAGCGTCCGGCAACTGAATAAAGTTGCCGCGAAATAAGCGTATTTTCGTTTTAAACGCCTTTAGTGATTCTTCGGCGTTTTCAATGGCGTCGATATCTTGGTCCATAGCGATCAACAACCCGCTGGAATCTATTTTTTCAAGAATCGACCGCGCATGACCGGCACCTCCCAGGGTGCCGTCCACATATATTTTTCCGGATCGACAATTTAAATACTGCAGCACCTCTTGCTGCATGACCGGAATATGACGATAAGGCATCGATCTATAGCCCTAGTTTTGCGATTTCGTTTCTGACCTCCTCCTTCCTCAAATCCTGTCCCATATTCAGGTTTTCATTCTCCCAGCTATCCCTTGCCCAGATTTCAAAATGATCCAAAACGCCGACCAGAACGATTTCTTTGTCAAGTTTCGCGTACATTCTAAGAGCAGGGGGGATCAGAATTCGATCCTGTTTGTCGATGGTCACTTCAAAGGCGCCGCCGATAAAAACCCGTCTAAAGCGACGCATATTTTCACTTTTTTCAGCCAGAGAGAGTATCCGATTTTCGATTTTACTCCACTCTCCGAACGTATAGCCGAACAAACAGCTGTCCATACCTGAAACCATGATACTCTCAGGACTGTCGGTATTGATCACTTCACGAAATCGGGACGGTATGATGATTCGTCCTTTTACATCGATTGTATGGAATGAACTACCCCGAAACATAATTCACCATATTTAACCACTTTTATCCACTTAAGGCGCATAAAAATATATTTTTCGAATATTGTCAAGGAAAAAATTAAAAAATATTATATTTTTTATAATAATTAGAAAATGTTAAAAATAAAACTGCATTAAAATTTGGAGTGGAGGAATGTGGAGTTATATAATTTTTCGTGTGCTTGACACGCATTCGAATGAACTGGTATTTTACATCAATTTGTGGTTCACTCATTCGAACCCCTCCGGGCGAATCGGCTCAACATAACCGACGGCCCAATCACAGTTTCATCAATATTTTTGGTGTGTTAAGTATGAATTATCGACAGGAGCAATACATCTGGCTTTGATATGAATCGGTTAAGGACCATTAATCATCACGCATTGAAAACCGGTGAGTTGCTGGTACGGGAGGGGCTGGCCAGGCAGCAGGATGTGGACGCCGCTCTCAATGTTCAGTCCTCGGCGTCGTCCTACAACAAAAACCGTTCGGATGATATTCCCGAAGGGATAGGGTTAAGAACCATCGGTACAATTCTCTGCGATCTGGACCTTATCTCTCCCATAGATCTGAATCGGGTCCTGTTGAAATACGACAAGCGGCTCAAACTGGGCGACATGCTTAAGAAAATGGGAATCCTCTCGGAAACCCAAATCCAAACAGCGCTCGAATCCCAGCAATTTAATTTCAAATCATTATTGTTGGGTCAAATTTTAATCGAACAAAATTTCATCACTGAAAAACAGCTCTACGATGCACTCTCCAGACAGCACAATCTTCCCTTCAAACATGTCGATGGGTTAGAATACGCCGAACCGCATAAAGCCGAACTGACTCAAATCATCGGCCACAACTATGCAGACGAGTATTCTATCATCCCGCTTACCCTTGAGGGAAATAAGCTGACCCTGGCGGTTTATTCTCCTGAAAGTGTTCTGAGCGTTCATGAACTTAAAAACGTTTATGCCTACCTCCGCATTGAATGTGTGCTCATCCGGCAGGATCGATTCTGCGAGTTATTCAAAGAACTCTACGGCTGCAAGCATTCTCAACCGTTGGAAACGAAAACCCATATCCCAACCGCTTCGGGCATTCAGCAGAAAAATCCCGAAATCCAGTCAATTAAGAATGAAGAGGAACCGGATGCCCCTTCCGATGAAGACATGGAAGCATTCATCCATTATCTATTGAAGTATGGTATCACCAAAAATGCCGGGAGCATCCATATCGAACAGAAAGGGGAAGGCGCTGCCATCCGGTATCGGATTGATGGCAACCTTCAGGGATTGAATGTGCCCGGGCTGGACGAGAAATTACCCCACCTGATCCATGATTTGATCCAAAAATTAAAAGAAAAGGCCGGTCTTGATGAATCAGACCATGAAAATCCCCAGAGTGGTTTATTGCTCACCCGATTCTTTAATAATGAAACAAACAATCAGATGGAAGTGGGATCTCGGATTTCGGTTCTTCCTACCTCTTCCGGTGACATCGTCACCATAACGGTATGCCCCTCCGGTGTATCCACCCCTTCAATCGACGACCAAGACCATTCCGTACATACCAAAACAGAATTGAAGCGGCTATTGGAATCATCTGCCGGTATCGTACTGATATCAGGGCCTGAGAATAGTGGGAAAGATCAGACGTTGTTTGCATCCATTAAACATCTATATGGTCCGGATAGAAAGATTCTCATGGCAGCAGAATCGGAGCAGCCGGAAATTGCCGGAGTCATCCAGGTACGGGTGAATCAGGGCCATTTAACATATGAGCAATTGCTTCATGCGTTTTTAGATCATGACCCGGATGTCATTGTCGTCGACACCATCAAAGACATGGGGACCGCTCGGGCTGTGGTGGCCGCGGCAAATTCCGGGTCATTGATTTTATGCGGCATCGATGCAGAGGATTCCATTGATGCCCTGTGGAAGCTTATGGCGTTTGGGGTTGAAAGAGAAAGCATTGCCCAGCGGGTCAATGGCATTATCGCCCAACAACGTGTCCGGAGGGTTTGTCCGTCCTGCAGAAAAGCCTATACCCCGGAGTCTGAAGAGTGGAATGTCTTGTTCGACAGTTTCCCCACCCGTTTGATATTTCATAAAGGGACCGGTTGTACGACTTGCGGGTCGATCGGATATGCCGGGTATACGATTCTTTCCGAGGTTTTGATCATTGACGGAGAGATATCCGAAACCATTCGTACCCAAGCAGAGCAAACAGTCATCCGGCAGATAGCCATAGCATCCGGTAACAAAACCCTGGTGGATGACGGCCTCCTGAAGCTGAAACAAACCACGATGGATGAGATCGTTCGTGCGGTTCCCTTTAAAATGATTGTTGCTTATAAAACTGCAAAAAAGACCGGAACAACCGAAAATGATCGATCTGAAGTTTCCCATGAGACCATAAAGAAAGAATGGATTCTCTCATCTCCACATTCGGAAGAATCCAGGATCTTGGAGATGTATCAGGACTTGAAGCGTTTCAGAAATGAAGATCGAGGGCTGGATCCCGATGAGAAGAATATCTTTTTTGATTTCATTTCCGAGACCTTTCATCAGGTTTGCAGAGATTATAAGTGCCGCCGGGTATTGTTTTGCACGGAATCTGATCCGGAAGATTTATCTTTTTGGGCGGCACCGGTATTCATGAAACAACATGGCTAAAATTATCACGCTTATCAGTTCGACGGCAGGGGTCGGTAAAACGCATTTTGGTGTAAACCTGGCGTATCGATTAACCGCCCTTGGTCATCGTACGTGTCTGTTTAATACGGATTCCGACACCGCCAGTGTTTATGGCCTTCTGGGTATCCATCCACAGCGCAGTTTGGTGGATTTGATAAAAAATCGTCATACCGTGGATAATATCATCCATAGAAGCCCCACCGGCATCGATTTCATTCCCGGAACACCCGGGGTGGAAGAAATCCCCGGCCTGAAATCGATTGAGAAGGATCGGTTTATCCGATCTGTTCTGGAACTGAATGCATACGATTATTTCGTATTGGATACGTTTCCGGGGCTTTCAAGAAATGTTATCGCCTTCAGCAAAGCTTCCTCCGCGGTCATTTTGGTAATGACACCGGAGCCGTCTGCCTTGACCGATGCGTACTTGTTTTTAAAAGTCCTCTCCGGTAATGGATTTTCAGGACCGGTAATGGTTTTAATCAATAAGTGTAAGAATGTTAAAACAGCCCGATCCGCCTACTTAAAGTTCAAAGGGGCTGTGGAGACTTATCTTCCTGCAAACATTCAACCGTTGGGATCCATATTTTCCGACCCTCACGTCGAACAAGCAGGCGAAGCCAAAAAACCGTTCCTGGCCCTCTATCCGGAAACAGATGCCTCAAAGTGTGTAGATAATATTGTCCGCCACATAGTTGATAAAAGAATCGTTGATGTGGCTGTATCTGCTTTTTGGTCTCGCTTTTTACAGGAGATCAAACATCCCTTTCAGTTGACCGTTGAAAGGCCGAAGAATAGCCTCGGACCGGAACAGAGGGAGGCCCGTGAGACGGGTTTGAAGCCGGTCGATTCAATATTGGAACCGCTTTTAAGTCAAACCGATGAAATCGAAGAAAATATGGTTCCGTCGGTAAATAGCCGGTTGAATCAGTTGATGGAACAGATCGGTACGCTTTCACAGGATATGGAAGAGATGAAGAGTCTCATCCAAAACCGCGATGAACCCATTACCGCTCCCGGTTTTATTTCTCCAGACAGCCGGGATTCGATGATTCGAATACCGCTCGATTTTGATGCCTATGTGAAGCGGAGAAGATCAGAAGAGATTGGAAATTGATGGCCTCCTAAAAAGTCCGAAAAACGAGCTTTTTACGAGAGTGTTTAGTATTTGGTGTTTAGT
>CAYSUA010000145.1:0-11413 GCA_964433795.1 uncultured Desulfobacteraceae bacterium
GGGCGGCGGCGGACTCTATGGGGCCTTAGCGGCGAGTTTTGTCCGGCATAAGGGCTGATACCCGTCGACCGAGCGGATCCCACGCCTAAAAAAGTGTAGTCTTTTTTGGGTATGAAATAAAACGGATTGTATACGGAAATCAAGGCTCAGAATCAGAATCGGGCGAGGGTGGCATCGGCAGTTTGAAATATTCAATTCCTTCTTGTTCGAGAGTCTTTTCTTCTTCCGGAGAACTCACTCCACGGATATTCCTTGGCTC
The DNA here is from genome assembly GCA_964433795.1 of uncultured Desulfobacteraceae bacterium. GTDB lineage: Bacteria > Desulfobacterota > Desulfobacteria > Desulfobacterales > SURF-15 > DUZK01. Next base: position 260 of record CAYSUA010000145.1, read on the forward strand.
ATTGACGCCATAATGTATTTTAAGCGCTTCTTTTGTGAAATCGCACCCGACATCATCAAAATTTTTGTGAACATAGTCTGCGATTTTTCGGCCCAGATCAGCCATTTGGGCTTCTTCCATTGGAATAGGCAAGGTTCCGGCATTGGCCGGCACCCCGCGTTTAATGGCAACCGGAGACAGGATCTTAGAGACATTTGTGGAATTACAGATGGGGCATGCGATCAGATTCTTTTTCTTCTGATCCTCATAAGACTTGCCGTCTTCAAACCAGCCTTCAAATGTGTGCCCATCCTCACATTGTAAGTCGAATGCGATCATATATTCATTTGACCCCGAACAATATTGGTCCACAAGTGTAATGACGCTCTTGTGGAATCAGTTTAACCCCGATAAACGGGATAAGTGCCTTCACCAAATTTTTTCTTGTTAAAAAACAAGAAAAAATTTCTAAGGCACTAAAACGCTACCATAATTATCGGTAATTTTAAAGAAATTATTGACAGATGGCGATATTTCTACAAAATATAAGGCCTTGAAATATTATTCATATATTCATAAGAAATATAATATTAATACATGATGATTCTGTTTCAACCCAAAGGGAGAGCCGTGACCATGAAACGGTACATTTTTATCGGAATTTTGTTGGTAATCGCAACCGCCTCCGTCCAAGCCCAATCAATGTATGTAAGTGAAATCGTTGAGATAACATTGCGAACAGGTCCGGGAATCGATCATAAAGTCATCGCTATGGTCAAATCCGGGCAACCCTTGGTGGTGCTGGAACCGGGACCGGAGTGGACGAAGGTGCGTCTTCCCAATGAGAAGGAAGGATACATGCTCAGCCGGTTTTTGACCGATAAAAAACCGAACGAGCTGCTTCTGGAAGAATTGAAGAAAAAATATAACGATCTGGAATCAAAGGTAAACACCATCCGAGAGGACAACAGTAAACAACAAAACCAAAATGAAAGTCTCCTGTCCGAACTGGCTGCAAAAGAGGAGCAGTTGTCCGGGTTGACAGCGTCTTATGATGCCTTGAAGGCCGATTCCGCAGAATTCTTGAATCTAAAAACCAATTATAAAAAGACCGCGGCAGAACTGACCGAGCAGAGCCAAAAGGCGGAAGCGTTCGAAGAGGCTTATACGAAAATCCAAAAACGTCAGATCTTTCGATGGGTTCTGGCCGGTGCGGGTATCCTTTTGGTCGGTTTTTTGATCGGTATGAGTTCCAAGCGCCAACGGAGAAGATCTACTTTGCTTTAATGATCCTTATCCTTTGTTCCCCTTCGTGAATCGTTTACCTTTTGGTGAGTGAATAAACCTTACGAAACAAAAAATAGGGAGGGCACGCTGAAAAACCGACATATTTTGTCGGTTTTTTATGGTTGGGGATCAGCATTGACAACCCTCAATTGAGCATTATTATAAAAAATTATCTAACCCCGATAAACGGGATAAGTGCCTTCACCAAATTTTTTCCTTGTTAAAAAACAAGAAAAAAAATTTCTAAGGCACTAAAAGCAGTTATAATTGGAGAGAATTTGGTATACCGGTACATTATATGAGTCCTAAGAGAGACTATTACGAGGTTCTCGGTGTAGACAGAAATGCAGCCGAAAATGACCTGAAATCATCCTACCGAAAGTTGGCGTTGAAATACCATCCGGATCGAAATCCAGGAGACAAAGAAGCTGAAGACAAATTCAAGGAAGCGGCTGAGGCCTACGAAGTCCTCAGAGATCCTCAGAAACGGCAGATTTACGACCAATACGGCCATCAAGGCCTTGAAGGCAGCGGGTTCTCCGGTTTCGGCGGGTTTGAAGATATTTTCTCGAGCTTCAGCGATATCTTTGAAGACTTCTTTGGATTCGGCACCGGCAGACGCTCGAGAACCAGTGTCCAAAGAGGAGCCGATCTCAGATACGATCTAACCCTGAGTTTCATGGAAGCTGCTTTCGGGACGGAAACCGAAATCGACATCGAAAAAAGGGAAGTATGCCCGTCTTGCAACGGCAGTGCTTGTGAGCAGGGCACAGCGCCTGAAACCTGCAGCACTTGCCACGGTGGCGGTCAAGTCACACGGTCTCAAGGATTTTTCACCGTCCGAACCACCTGCCCGACCTGCCGCGGCCAGGGTCAGATGATCACCCATCCCTGTACCCAATGCAGAGGAGCGGGTCAGATCTTAAACAAGAAAAAAGTATCGGTAAAAATTCCGGCTGGAGTTGACAGCGGTTCGCGATTGCGGTTAACCGGAGAAGGCGAGGCCGGTGCATACGGTGGACCGCCCGGAGATCTTTACGTTTTTATCGATGTTGAGCCCCATGAATTATTTTCAAGAGACGGTACCGAAATCCTCTGTCAGATTGAAATATCCTTTGTACAGGCTGCCCTGGGGGACAAGATATCGGTCCCCACATTAAATGGTAAAAAAACCCTGGAAATCTCAAGAGGGACCCAGCCGGGAGATGTGTTTCGGTTTAAGGGAGAGGGAATACCCTCCCTTAGGTATAGAAGCCGGGGCGACCAGATCATCCAGGTTCTTATCAAAACACCCACCAGCCTGACCCGGAAACAGGAATCGATTCTCAAGGAGTTTGCAAAACTCGAATCAAAGAAAATTTCCAACAAACTGAAGAATATCCTTAAAGGCGGGTCTGGAACTGCTGCAGGATAAATTGAGGGAAAATATGTTTGAGCTAAAAGTCGTAACCCATTTTTCAGCAGCTCACCAACTTAAAATGGTGTCCAAAAAATGCGAAAATCTTCACGGGCACAATTGGAAAATCGAGGTATATGTCGCTGGAGATGAGTTAAATGAAGCCGGAGTGCTGATGGATTTCGGTGAGATCAAAAAAACGGTGGCCGAGATCATGTCCGACCTCGATCATCGATTCTTAAATGAAATGGAATGCTTTCATGACAGAAATCCGTCTTCGGAAAATATCGCCAAATATATTTCAGATTCCCTTCAGGACAAGCTTCTGGAACCGGGGGTGCGGATCGGTCGTGTAACCGCCTGGGAATCGGAAGACGCGTGCGCCTCGTATATCCTCTGAGAACCGAAACCAACCAATAATTAATTCGTGCCCATCAATATATCGGTAAAATCGGCATGGGCACTTTCTGGTGTTTCCAATTCATGGATGAGGATTTTTGTTCAAGATCAAGGAAATCAAGCTCTTGCGCGGAGACGTAGCTTGCTACGTCGCACAAGCGAGAGTGCCGATTGACGCCGAGATTGGGCAAAAAGACCATTCGTGGATGGAAACTAATTCTAAGATCTGTTCTTCCTTCTAAATCAGTTACTTAAGTTTCGCGCCCTACCCTAGAATTGGCACTCCTATCTTTTGTTTCCTCGTCCTTTAAAAAAATCATGTTGGTCGGAGTAGGCGATGAAGGTGAGCCGAATCACCTCAACAATCCCTGCCGGAATAAACTGTTCAAAACTTGAGTATTGATTTTAAACTGCTGATAAGATAAAAAATCCTTTTAAATCAATCAATCGCATAAAGCGTGCTTCATGTTCTGAATTGATTTTTTAAATGGACTGTTTAAATCGGATTTTGCTGCTTATTAAGGTAAAATGATCCGGGTTAAATTCGACTGTTGAGAGAAATAGCCATTTGCAGTTAAGCATTAAAAATAAAATTCTCAGGATACTGCTTTTAAAATTTATTGCTATTGCTATATCCGGGCGCCTCTTATTCATTCCGTTTTCTGCATCAGCAGAAACAGACGAGGCCGATGCCCTGCTGTTGAAATCGATTCTGGTCACAAATCTCGAGTCCGGAAATGTCATCACGGTTCAATCAAACGGAAAAATAAACGAGTATCAGTCATTTACTCTTGATGACCCCGCCAGAATCGTTTTCGATCTTTTTAACGTAAAAAGTCCTTACAAGAAACCGCAGAAAATGCCGGTGGCCTCCGAATGGATCGATCAGGTCCGGCATTATGGACATCGGGACAAGCTTAGAATCGTTGTTGATACCAAAAAAGCCTATTTAACAGCCTTTTCAATCGATCCCGTTGAAACCGGTTTGGTTATCTCCATAGGGCAGGAAATCGCAGTTTCACAGCCGGACCAGGATCAAGCGGCACCTCCTGAAATTATCCAATCCATCAGCGAAAAACAGGAACATGAACCGGTGTCACCGGAATCCAAACCACCCGAGCCTGATGAATCGGTCCCTGAAACCCCACCGGTTGAAGAAGAAAGCCCTGCCGAAGATGTTGCCGTTAAGGCTGAGGGCGTTGATGCGGCTGACGAAGCCTCAACCCCCGATCCCATGGAGATTGTGGGGAATCGATTGGATTTTCTGAACGAAGGTACGCCGTCCAAACCGTTTACGCTCAAAAAAACTGTTGAAACCGCTCTGGCCGCCAATATCGGAATTAAAATATCCAAGGAAGAGGCAAAAGCGACACTTGCCGTCAAAAAGGCACAACGGACCAATTTTTATCCGACCCTCAGCGGCACCTACCAGTACAATCGATTTGATGAAGGCACCAACTTCGGCGGTTTGGCCATGGGTTCGGAGGATCAATTCAAGCTGTCCGCCACCATTACCCAGCAGATATTCAACGGATTCTCACTGATTAATCAGTACAAAATCGCCAGCCTGGGGCATGATATTTCAAAGATCAATGAAAAACTTCAGCGCCAGGACGTCATCCTTCAAGCCAAAGCCGCCTATTTCAATCTGCTTAAAACCCAAAAGCTTCGCGATGTCGCCGAACAAACCGTAAAGCAGATATCTGCCCAGAAGGAGGTGGCGAAAAACTTTTATAAGGTTGGGATGAGCCCGTTAAACGATTTCTTGCAGGCTGATGTTGAACTGGCCAATGCAAAACAGGATTTGATCGTGGCCAGCAATGACCTGATAACAGCCAAGTCCGATTTCAACACCCGTCTTCGACGACCCATCAATTCACCGGTTCAACTGGAAGATATATTATCATACACGGCATTCGGCATAAAACTCGATGAATGCCAGCAAACGGCAGAAAAAAACCGTTTGGAGCTTAAACTGGCCGATCTTGAAATTCGGTTGGCGGATAAGGAAATCGACCTTGCAAAGAAAGGTTTTTTTCCCTCTGTTGACCTGCAGGGCGCCTATTTTAAGGAAGGAACGGAACCGAACGTAAACGGCGGTACGGGGGTTTTTGATCCCGAAGGCTGGACCCTAAGTGCGACTGCCTCCTGGGATATTTGGGAATGGGGCAAGCAGTCATACGGGGTTAAAGAAAAACTCGCGCGCTTGGAACAGGCAAAACAACGAAAAACAGAACTTCTGGATCAGATTCGATTGGAAGTGAAACGCGCCTACCTTAAAAACCTTGAAACGGAAATCAATATCATTACCATCGAGAAAGCCATAGCCCAGGCGAAAGAAAACCTTCGGATCAATCAGGAACGGTTTAAAGAGCAGGTAGCGACAACAACCGATGTACTGGATGCGCAGACCCTGCTGGCAGAAACCATGACCAGATACTATACCGCCCTGTATGATTTTAAGATTTCAAAGGCCGCTCTCTATCGGGCAATGGGGCAGGAAGTCATTGAATGACGGAGCCTAGGGACAAAGACGCCATCATCCGGATTTTCCGGGTTCACAAACGTTACACCGGAAAACACGCGCTTGTGGATATCACGCTGGATATTTCCAGAAATGACATCCTGTTTATCAGCGGTCCCAGTGGAGCAGGGAAAACCACGCTCTTGAAATTACTTTATCTGGGAGAACCCGTATCGGATGGCCAGATACTCGTGGATGGAATGAATTTAAGCCGAATTCCAAAAAAGCGCATCCCTTTTCTTCGCCGGAAATTCGGAATTATCTTTCAGGACTACAAGCTCATCCCCACCAAGAGTGTTTTTGAAAACATCGCCCTGGTGCTGGAGGCATCTGGCAAGAAGCGGCGTCTGATCCGAAAAAAAGTAAAAAGTGTGTTGAGGACCGTGGGCATGGAAGAACGGATCGACTCCTTTCCTCCCAGCTTGTCCGGCGGTGAACAGCAGCGGGTGGCCGTGGCTCGTTCGGTCATAGGGGATCCCAAAATCATTATCGCCGATGAGCCCACCGGAAATCTGGATGCCGAATCCGCCGGTATCATACTCGATCTTCTGACCGCATTTCATACCCGGGGCACGACCTTACTCATTGCAACCCACGATAAGGACCTGATTCGGAAAACCGGCGGGCGGGTCATTCATCTTAAAGAGGGTCGTCTGATTATGGATGTGACCAATCCCTTGAGAACCGAGGCCATCAATCCGACAAAGAGCTGAGCAGTTATGATGATGTCGTACTTTAAAAGAGCGTTGCAGGATCTTCTGGATCATCGATATTTGAACGCCGTCACCATCATCACCATTGCCCTGTCCATTCTGATTGCCAGTGCATTCGTGCTCTTTTTTGTAAATGCAAACGAAATCATCGGTTCCTGGAAAAAGGGTATCCGGATGATGGTCTATCTCAAACCGAGTGTGCCGGAAACGGTGCTGTCCGATCTAAAGAAGCAGTTTCAAGACATGCAGACGGTTCAAACATCAAAATTCATACCCAAAGAAGAAGCCCTTGCAAACCTTCGAAATCAGATGCGGCGGCAGGCATCCGTATTTGAGAACTTAAGAGAAAATCCGCTGCCCGATGCATTCGAAATCCGGATGATCCCTTCTTATCAGAATATCAAAAAAATCGAATCGTTTGCGGAAAAGATAGAATCGAATCCTGCTGTGGCCGAGGTTGAATACGGTCAACGGTGGTTGGGGCAATTCTCCTATGTCATTAATCTGTTCCGGCTAGCCGGATATGCTCTGGTGGGACTTTTCTGCCTGGCCGCATTGTTTATCGTAGCCAATACCAGCCGTTTGATCTTATACTCGAGGCAGGATGAAATCGAGGTCATGCGGCTTGTGGGAGCTACAGACGGATTTATCAAGGCGCCGTTTTATATCCAGGGTCTCATACAGGGAGCCTTTGGTGGAGTGGTAGGGTTGATCGCTTTATTTATCGTTTATTCATTGATATCATCCAATGTAGGGCAGGGGTTAGCCACGGGTATTTTACGGATTCATTTTTTTTCACCTCAGCTTTCCATTGGAATTGTCTTGTCCAGTATGCTGGTGGGTTGGATCGGGTGTTTTCTTTCATTAAAACAATTTCTAAAATCCTAATTTTCTCCTTCGGGATCGTTATCATTGCAACCGTGATAACCGCCAAACCCCCTGAATTCGGAGAGATTAAGGCCTTCAATCTCCATGTACGGTCCGCTCCTGATCGAAACGCGACTTCCGTTAAGATATTAAATAAGGGAACCCGGGTTAGAATCCTTAAACGCTCGGATGGGTGGTTGGAAATATATCACGAGGGCCAGACCGGGTTCATTCGAAACCGCGAAATTTACGTGCATATTATCACCGCACCGTCGACCCCCGAGCATAAGCCAAAGCGTACGGTTGAGGGCATAAAAGAAGAGTCAAAGGTAATCACCCAGGAAATCAAAAAGCGGAAAGAGACGGTAAGGGCCATTTCTCAGGAAGAAAGAACGCTGCTTAACGGGCTCAATGAGATCGGTCTGTCTTTGAACAAGGCGAGAAAAAAGAAATCGGACATCCGCTCGGAGCTGGCCGGACTGGAGGGCCAGATCAAGGAAACCACAAAAACATCAAAGGACCTTATTAAAAGCATCGAAACCACCGAGCACTATGTGGCCGGGCGGCTGGTAGCACTCTATAAGCTCAGCTGGTTGGGGAAAATCCAGATGCTGGCTTCCGCTGAGAATATTTATGATTTTTTCCAGCGAAAAACCGCGCTTGAAAAAATATTGACCTACGACGATAAGATCCGAAACGATCTTTTGGCCAAAAAATTATTGCTGTCAACGCTTTTGGAAAGACTCAACGCTCAAAAGGAGCAACAGCTGTCTCTGGAAAAGGAATACCAGCGGCAAATCAAATTTATGTCCAAAGAGCGGATCAAACGGACACAGCTACTAACGGTGATCAGAAGCAAAAGGACTTTGGAGCTGGCAGCCATTGAATCCCTGCGACAGGCTTCAACCGCCCTTGATGAAGCTATTAAATCCATGGTGGTTCAAAAGAAACCTTTTCCAAAGCATGAAAAAACTTTACAAAAACCCTTTACCACTTTAAAGGGATTGCTTAAAATACCGGTTAGTGGGAAAATAGTATCCCGATTCGGGCCCTATAAAGATACCCGGTTCAATTTAATGGGATTTCGAAGCGGTATTCATATCCGGGCGGATCGCGGAGAACCGATCCGTGCCGTATCCTTCGGACGTGTTATTTTTTCAAGCTGGTTTAAGGGATATGGGAACATGATCATAATCGATCATGGAAGCAATTACTATACGCTGTATGCCCATGCAGAGGAGTTGTTTAAGAAAAAAGGGGATGTCGTCGATCAGGAAGAAGTGATTGCCACGGTTGGTGACACCGGCTCCATGAGCGGGCCGAGGCTCTATTTTGAAGTGCGACATCGCGGAAAACCTCTGAATCCTGTGAAATGGATTAAAAAAGGTTAAAAGGAGATTTGCTAATGACCACAAGAAAGAACCGACACGCCAAGTTGTGGGTGGTATTGTTAATCGCCGTCGTTTTCTGGACAATCGGTTCGGGTATCAATCGAAATCTTTCTGCCGGCAACGAAGAAACATATAAGGGGCTCAAGCTCTTCTCCGATGTTATCGAGTTGGTAGAAAAAAATTATGTAGATGAAGTCGATACGAAGAAACTCATTCAAAAAGCCATCCAGGGTATGGTACGGAGTCTAGATCCTCATTCCTCGTTACTGCCTCCTGAAGCCTTCGAAGAATTGCAGGTGGACACCCATGGCGAATTTGGCGGAATCGGCATTGTCATCACAATGGATAAAGGTATCCTCACCGTTATTTCTCCAATCGAAGGAACTCCCGCATACCGTGCAGGTATTCGGATGGGAGATAAAATCATCAAGGTTGACGGTCAAGCAACCCAGGATATGGAGCTCTGGGAAGCAGTTAGAAAGATGCGGGGGCCCAAGGGTGCCGAGGTTGTTATCACGGTTATCCGTGAAGGTTCTCCCGAACCCATTGATTTCAAGCTGGTACGCGATATTATTCCGATTGAAAGCGTCAAGTGGATCGCTTTGAGGCCCGGATACGCTTATGTCTGGGTTACAAACTTTCGGGACAGCACCACGGACGATCTGCTCACCGCACTGGAAGAACTCGAATCTGATAAAGTGCCGTTAAAGGGCCTCGTCCTGGATCTACGGGACAATCCGGGCGGACTTTTGAACCAGGCTGTGGAGATATCCGATCTGTTCCTGGATGGCGGTGAGATTGTTTCCATAAAGGGACGACTTGAAAAGCACACCAAGGTATATAAGGCGCATCCCGAAGAAACCAATAGAGATTATCCCATTGTGGTCTTGATTAACGGCGGAAGCGCCAGTGCGTCGGAAATTGTAGCCGGTGCGCTTCAGGATAATAAACGGGCGCTTATTTTAGGAACCACTTCCTTTGGGAAAGGGTCGGTACAAACCGTTGAAACACTGAGGGGAGGTTACGGGCTCAAGTTTACCATTGCCAGATACTACACACCCAACGGCCGCTCCATCCAGGCAAAGGGAATAGAACCGGACATTGTTGTAAAACACCGGTTTCTGGATGTTCAGAAGACTGCGGAAGAACGCCTCCTTATAAAGGAAAAGGATCTTAAAAACCATCTGGAAGCAGATCCGAATCAAAAAGAGAAAAAAGAGACTAAACCGAATTCAAAAAAGGAGAAAAAAAAGCCTTTACGGCGCAACACATCACAACACGGCCCTTTGAAACTTGAGAATCTCGAATCCGACAATCAGGTGATGCGTGCACTGGAAATCTTGGTGAGCTACGACATCTTCAAGGGTGTAAAAGGATAACGGATAGCGGGCAGCGGATACTGGATGGCAAAACGAAAAACCGGACCTCTCAAGAAAGCAGGAAAGCGACCTCCGCGCAAGTCAAATCGAAAACAGCAGATCATAAAGGCATTAGCCGGCACCGTTATTCTGATCGCTCTGGTTATATTGGCGGCAGCCATCACCCATTATATGGTACTCGGGCGGCAGCCCCGGCCGTCCGAAAACAATAATGCCGCAAAAGAGCCTACGGTCTATAAAATACCCGCATTCGAGATCTATCCCAAAGAAAAGATCCCCGAGAAACCGATTCCAAAGCCGAAGCGTCCCTTTAGAAAGAAATTTCCCACCGTGTCCATCATTATCGATGATATCGGGTATCACCGGAAGCTGGCAGAAAAACTCATCCTCTTGGATAACAATCTAACCTTCTCTATCTTGCCCTACGCCCCACACCGAAAACGAATTTTGAAGTTTGCAGCAAGAGAGGGGGCCGAGACCATGCTCCATCTTCCCATGGAACCGAATGAATACCCGAGGGCCAATCCCGGGCCGGGAGCGTTGCTCTCGACCATGTCTCCTGATAAACTCATCGATCAATTGGAAAAACATTTGGCAGCCGTTCCATCTGTGAAAGGGGTAAACAATCACATGGGTTCAAAAATAACGGCCTTATCCACGCAAATGTATCAAATATTCTCCATTCTAAAGAAAAGAAACCTCTATTTCATTGACAGTCGAACGTCGGCTGAAAGCCTCTGTCTCCCATCGGCCCGACTCTTGATGCTGCCTTTTGCCCAACGGGATGTGTTTCTGGATCACGTCCAGGAATCCGAATTTGTCCGCAAACAAATCAAAAAACTGATCCAGATTGCATTAACAACCGGCGAGGCCATTGGTATCGGGCATCCGTATCGGGTAACTTACCAGGTACTTTTGGATGAACTTCCAAAGCTCCGCAAAAAAGTTAAACTGGTCCCCGCATCGGAGATTGTACATATACCGGGATAATATTGACCCCTCTGCTCCTTGGATCCTTTTCTCCGAATTAAATTTGAGAAGAACTTAACTCGGATAAACTTGAAATTCCAAATCACAAATACCAAACAAATCACAACACCCGGCGCCTGCGCTGCGCGTGACCGAAATTAAAAATTCCAAACAGGGATAGGCTTTGGAGGTGAGCCGATTCGTGCACGAGTTTCACACGTCCGCGAAGCGGGTTATCTTCAAAGCCGCA
>CAYSUA010000146.1:0-442 GCA_964433795.1 uncultured Desulfobacteraceae bacterium
ATACCGTTGGTAAACAATGGGTAAAGGCGGCTGACAGTGTCGGCGCTAACATCGCTGAAGGATCCGGTAGAGGATCGAAACGCGATAATCAGCGGTTCATTAGGATATCTCGTGGTTCTTTGAATGAAACGAAATTTTGGTTGAGGCGTGCTACTAAAAGAAATCTAATCGAAGATAAACAACGTAGACACTTAAATGATATTATCGACAATCTTTCACCGGCTCTAAATGCATTTTTGAAGTCCATGAATGATTAGCCCATGGGTCAATTCAATTACTAAAACACCAAACACTAAATACTAAACACTATCTTTTAACCATGTCCCAAATTAAAATATTACCAGAAATTCTTTCCAACAAAATCGCAGCAGGAGAAGTCGTGGAACGTCCTGCTTCTGTGGTGAAAGAACTTATAGAAAACTCCCTGGACGCCGATAGCACG
>CAYSUA010000146.1:452-11375 GCA_964433795.1 uncultured Desulfobacteraceae bacterium
TGAAAAGGGAGGACGATCACTTATCCGTATATCGGACAACGGCATCGGAATGAACCGTGATGATGCCATGCTGGCCATCGAGCGGTATGCAACCAGTAAAATATTCAAGGATGCGGATCTGTTCACCATACGGACGCTGGGTTTCAGAGGTGAGGCACTTCCCAGTATCGCCTCTGTATCACGCTTTATATTAACCAGCAGAGAGAAAACGTCCGACACTGCCACCGAAGTATACCTGGAGGGCGGCAAACTGAAAAAAGTGTCGGAAACCGGTGCGCCGCCCGGGACCATGATCTCTGTAAAGCAGCTCTTCTTTAATACCCCTGCCCGCCGAAAATTTTTAAAAACCGTCGCTACTGAAATGGGGCACATTGCAGACACCATTTCGACCATCGCCATGGGCTGGCCGAATGTGCAATTCATACTCCACCACAACGGCAGACCGGTTCACGACTGGTACGGCACTTCGGAGCCTTTTGTCAGAATTGCCGATATCTTGGGAAAAGATATCGAGAAACAGTTGCATTCCGTGGATTTTTCAAATGAACAGATATCCGTTTCCGGCTGGATTTCTTCCCCCCGTATCACCCGGAGCACCTCAAGAAGAATTTATACCTATGTAAATGGCAGATCGGTCAGGGATAGAGTGATCCAGCACGCATTATTCCAGGGATATGCCGATCGATTGATGAAAGGGCAATTCCCGGTGGCTGCTTTATTTATAGATGTTCCCTTTGATCAGGTGGACGTGAATGTTCATCCCACTAAAAACCAGATACGGTTTGCCCAGCAGAATAGTGTTCATGATTGGATCAGATCGGCTGTTTCCAAAGCCGTAAGTATTGCGGAACGGCCGGACTGGAATCTGCGGCAAGCCTCTTCAGTGCCAGATGTGTCGGAATCGACGAGCAGATATAGTTCTGCGTTCAAGGTTCAGCGTTCAGAGTTCAGGAAGCAGGGTTCAGAGTTTAAGGAGCGTGGTTCTGGGTTTAGCGAAAATCAAACACCTCAAATCCAAAGTCCAAAATCGCAAATCCAAAATCAGTCACCTCTTTGGATAAAAAAACCCTTTGGTGATTTGAAAATCATCGGTCAGCTCCTTAACACCTATATCTTGTGCGAATCAAAAGAAGGACTGATCCTCCTGGATCAACATGCAGCACATGAAAGGATCCGATACGAACAACTAAGAGCTTCATGGAACAGGCCCGGAAAATCGACTCAGGGCCTGCTCACACCAATATCTTTGGATCTGTCTTATGCGGAAGCCGATACCATGAAAAGCCTTCTTCCGGAGCTTGAAAAAGTCGGTTTCCGTATCGAGCCCTTCGGCGGCGCCACGTTCGTGGTTAAATCGATTCCAGCTATTTTTTCAAATAAAGCGGTACAGGATCTTTTGATGGAAATGATTGAGAAGGTCACCGAGGTCGGAATTGTTCACGGTTTGGAAAAAGCCATGGAAGAGTGCCTCATCTTGATGGCCTGCCATGAAACGGTTCGCGGAAATCAAAAACTCACCATGACCGAAATGCAGGCATTGCTGGAGGAGTTGGACCGATGCGAAAACCCGAACAATTGCCCCCATGGTCGACCGGTCTGGATATCCTGGTCTACCCGATTCCTTGAGAAATCCTTCCGGAGAACCGGTTAACATTGAATATTCAATCGAAAATTTTCAATTATTTTCCGGGGCGGCAATTTCCAGCATCACAATGTAGCCCTTTTCATTCCCAAGCATCGGGCTGGGATCCATAGATACGGCCAGAACCAGTTCAACCTGTTTGTCGTTATCCATATCTGCTATGTCAAAATCCATAATGGGTCCGGAAAATTCTCTTGTGGTCCATATTTGCCTCATACCGACTTGATCCCAAATCAACCCTTCGATCAATCCGCTTCCAAAGTACCGGAACCGCCGTATCAGACTGCCGGCTACATCATGGTTTTTAATAGCCACTACCTCTTTTTTGCCGTCCTGATCCACATCGGCCACAAAGATTCGCTGGGGCAGATAATACCGATCGATTTCTTTTGTATCACCGATGCTTGCCGCAAATTCCATGGGATACTCGACATAGATGCTGCTCCCTCCGTAACGGTCTTTGCTTTTCCAGATTTCCTGCCCTGCCGGATCGAACAGCTTGAGTTTGCTGCTCCTGGTAAATGCCAGGAGGTGATCCGTTCCGTTGTTCATGGGATCACCGTAGGTGAATCCATAAACAATTGTATTCTTCGGCAGCTTGATGCGCTCATTCGGCACATACGCCCCCCCCTGCCACTTCATTTTATCAACACGCGAACTGAAGGCAAAATCGATTCCCCGCCTTTGTCCCACAAGAACCGGTTCCTTGCCGTCCTCTTTGAGCACCCGGTAATACCACGGATCACCGGAAGTTATCCTTTTAAAATCTTTTCCATTCCATTCCAGCACGAAGGAACTGAGGATTCGCTCCTCGTTGAGGTTATTGGTAACAAATATTTCGGCCCATCCGTTTTGATTGATATCAGCCACATCGAGACTGATGAAATTATCCCTCGGTCTTCCGGCAATTTCTTTTATTTTTTCAAAACGACCGTCAACATGTCGATGGATATACACGTGGTTACGACTGATAAATACGGTTTCATTGTTTCCGTCTCCATTCACATCCCCTATGGCAACACCGTTGAGATGGGTTTTGTATCTTCGGCTCCTCCAGACACCGGATTGGCTCAATCCTATGGCTCCCGGTAAACCTTTCCGGTCCGATCGGATAAGGGTGTCCGGATGTTTACGCCGGCTTGTCTCAGCCTGGGGCTCAGGGGTCTCGGATTTCCGATAAACAAAAGTCTTACGGCCGAATGCCTTTTCATTAACCTCTGCCGCAAACAGGTTGATATGATACAACACATCCCCCTGGCTTTTCCCAAACTGGCTGAATGTCACCACCGGCTTCCGGTTGCGTACATCCAGAAATCTGGCATCCGTGCTGACGCTGTCTCCGAATACGGTGATTGTGCCGAATACCACATACTCCGCATCCGCTTGAACACCCACCTGATAGGCTTTTGTTTCATCAAAGGGACCCGGCACCCCCTGGACCGCCTGTTGAACGGCGGCTTTCCCCAGAGGCAGTACCTTTCCTTCCTGTGCCAGCCGGGTGGAGAGCATGGTACCCACCCCTTGTTTCAGAAAAGAAAGATCCTTGTCGGAATTAACATCAAAAGGCAGTATCAAAATACGGACAGACTCTCCCAACACCGGAGAATAATTAAAGATAATTACTGAAAGGACGATAAGAAGCCTTATGCAGAATCGTTTGGTTGTCATATATTCATTTAACTCCCCATTTTCGTAACTTGATAATAACATGGTTGTAAATTAAAAAAGGCAGGTTAACATGAAACAAACGGTTTTTAAAGGGATTTTACAATAGGTTTCTTGATTTTCATACGATATATTAATGAATATCAACAACTTAATTCGTTCAAATCAAGACCGATAGCCATTATTCGGCACGAATGTGGTTTACTTTACAAATCCGGTTTAAAAAGCCGTTTTTACCCAAAAAATGCTTGACAGACCCTAGTCGGGCTGTTAAAGCAACTCTGATTTCTTATAATTCAACTGGGTTATAAGACTTTTTTCAGTTCAAAACGTGAAAGGAGGTGGTGCGAGGAATAAGCGAATAACGATTAGCGTATGTAATTTAGGTTCAAGGTTCTAATGGTTCTATTTTTACCCAAATCTAAGGAGGAAAACAGATGAAGAAATTTTTTATTCTTATGCTGGCTAGCGCGCTGGTTCTCGCGATTACCCTGCCGGCAACAGCAGAAGTTGAGCACATCTTCGGCGGATACTGGCGAGTCAGGGTTTTCACCCAGCAACGGTTCAGCGGTGAAGACACGACTGAAGCACAGGATGTGACCCGCACCGACACCCGATCCCGTCTTTACTACACCGCCAAATTCAGCGACAATTTGAAGTTTGTCAACAAGTTTGAGATGGATGCGGTGTTTGGTGACTCTGGATACGGTGACATCGGGGCTGACGGCGTCTCGCTTGAGGTCAAAAACTCCTATGCCGACTTTACCCTCGGATCCGTCCGGACCACACTCGGTGTTCAGGGATACAGGGTCGCTCGCGGATTCATCTTTGACGATGACTTCGCCGGCGCAGTGATCAGATGGAATGCCGATTGGGGAAGAGTTCCGTTCGTGTGGATCAAGGCGTATGAAGGCGGTTCAGGACAGAATGCCAATGATCAAGACGTCGATGTCTACGGCATCAATCCTATATTTAAAATCAGTGACGCCGTCTCCTTGAACCCCTACTTCTTTTTGTGGTACTCCGATGATGGATCCGCATACTCAAAGACTGATGATTGGGATGATGTCAGCCTGTACTATCTCGGTATAGACGCAGACATCAAAGCGGATCCGTTCACACTGTGGGGAAGCCTCATTTACAACGGCGGCGACGTTGATCTCGTAGCCGGTGGAACAGAAGACCGCAGCGCATTCTTGGCCGCCGGTGGCGCCAAAACCAGCGTCGGTCCGGTGGGCATTCACGGACAGGTCATGTACGCATCCGGCGACGATGATGCATCCGATGATGATGGCGAAGCCTACAGCGTTCCTGGTGGAGATTCCTACTACTGGGCGGAAATCATGGGTTACGGAACCTTCGATAACCAGAAATCCAACGGATCTCCCGGAAACCACCTCAGCAACATCTTTGCAGGCAACATTGGTTTCACCTATACTCTCCTGGAAGCCCTGAAGTTGAAGGGTGACCTGTGGACTGCGGTATTGCCGGAAGACGTTGCTGGTAATGACTATCTGGGTACCGAGCTCGATATCAAGGCCACCTACAAGCTCATGGACGGCCTGAACCTGGATCTGATTGCTGCTTACCTGTTCGCAGGCGATGCAACCGAGCAAACACCGAATTCAGCAGATCCTTACGAACTCGGCGCACGGTTCTCACTGTCCTTCTAAGCGATTCAGCTAAGAAGTACACGCAACATGTAGTTAGATAAATAAAAGCCGGAAGTGATTTTCACTTCCGGCTTTTTTTATTGAATCCGGTATTCGCTACACGCCCCTGTCTTAATTTGATGAATTATCAAAAAATCTTGAACAGATTCCTTAAATACTCAATCTTGATGAATTCGTAACAAGTCGAATTCATTAAGTATTTAGTGTTTTGTATTTAGTATTTAGAAAAAAATATATCCTGTGATATCAACTTATTGGTGTACTAAACACTAAACACCAAATACTAAACACTTTCGTAAAAAGCTCGTTTTTTGGACTTTTTACGAGGCCATCAATCTTCAATATAAAATTTTCAATTGCTTGACTATTCACGGCTTTCCATTCGCTCCAGGAAAGACAAAGAGTCAAACCCCAACACCTTGTTGGGGGTAATCCACTTGGAGCCGTCAGCAAGGCTCATGGATCGACCCAGTTCATCAAGGAAACGATCAAAATGGATTTTCACTAAGCTCTTATCTTCGAATTCCTGATAGAGTGCAAAAATAAGATAATCATTGGTGCGAAATCGATTCTCATCCGCTCCCACCAGAAGCTGGCAGTCGTCCACCCGTTTTCGGGCCCGCCGCTCCCGAGCTTTCCAGTCCAATCCATCGATTTCGCTGAAAGCAAAACCTTTGTCGCGCATCTTGCCGCGGTAATGGTGATGAATCGTTATGCCGTAATCAGCCGGCCGATCATGCATGGGGGTTTGTTCATATACCTGCAATGCACTGAAATTCCAGCAGTCGACAATTTTTCCATAGTCTTCTATAAAATTTTGGATCTTCTCAAAATCCCCATCGCTTTCCCGGGGAAAGCCTAAAATGAGATTCATCCCGACCCATATTCCGGCCTCATTTGCGTATTGAGTTGCAATGAGGGCATCATCCAGGGATAGCCGTTTATCGATGAGCTTCAGAATTTTCTCAACCGGCGATTCAAGCACGAACCATAATTTTACACACCCTGCCTCCCGAAGCATGGCACAGACGTTTTTGTCCATGTTCCGTAAACAGGCAGAGTCGATGAAATGGAATTTAAGGTCTCGACGAACAACCTCATTGCAGAATTGCTCCACATACTTTCGCGTGTAATTGATCTGGGAATTGAAAAACCGGAAACAGCGCCCCCCTTCCTTTTCCACATAGTATTGCAGGTCGTCCACCACGGCGGCCACCGGTTTTACAATAACCGGTTGATAAGCGCCCTTACAAAATGCACAGCGATGACTGCAGCCGTACATGAACTTATACGGGATAATGCTAATCGGCCGTGTCGCCCACTTGGCGCGGTTGGCTGAAGGAAAGATACGCTTTGCGCTGACCGGATAGAGGGATGCATTGGCAATATCGAAAGAAGGGCGGATTTCCAGGAGATCCCGTTCAAGGGTGTATGCCGGGTCCGCCCCTTTGGATCTGGAGGCGGGTTTACGCCCTTTCCCCAGGGTCACGACCCGCCCCGGTTCCCGCCACCAGGTAACATGAGCCTTACTCTTCTGCAAATGGTCCGTGAGTTCCGAATGATCTTTCCGATCCTCAAGGGCTTCCATAAGGATGGGCAGGGAAACGGCCCCGTCTCCATAAAAAAAGAAGTCGGCGCACTTTTGAGGGGCGTGTCTAATCCCTCTTTCCACCGAGTTGCGGCCGATTTTGCTCATGTTCTGCCCGCCGAAAATCACCGGGCATGGATTTGACGAATGAATAAACCGGGCCAGGGCCAGAGCAAATCCGAATTCCACATCATAAACCTTGGTTTTCTTGGAAAGCCGGCTCAGCGAAAACGCCATGTATTTATAGTTTTTGGGTTGTATAAAATTACCGATACGCTCAAGCAGGTGGTTGAGATCCTTAGGCAGGTAATCGAGTTGCTCCAGTAATTTCCGCCAGTCTTGAAGGAGTTTGAGCGTCTGGGTTGAAAGCAGCAGCTTTTTCTGCTGCCAGTGATTTAGCTGGAGATCCAGATCGACAAACGTAACGCCCCACCCCTTTTTTCGAAGGTTTGCCACCACCAGGGAAGCGCCGTATGGCGGTTCGATATAAGGATATGTTCGCCACAGGGTACCGATGGGCGAAACCAAAAATAGGATGTCCTCTTTTATGTGTGCTGTTTGGTTCATCTTGATTATTTCAATCCGCTTTTAATTTTTCGCTTAATATCGTGTTCACCGTTTTTGGGTTCGCCTTTCCCTGGGTGGCTTTCATGGCCTGCCCCACAAAAAAACCGAGCAGCTTGGTTTTTCCATTCCTATACGCTTCGACCTCCTCGGGATGATCGGACAAAACCCGGGTAACGACCTCATCGATAAGGGATTCATCGCTGACCTGAACCAGCCCTTTTTCTTCAACAATCTGCTTCGGCGGTTTTCCGGTTTGCGCCATCTCCTCAAAAACGGTTTTCGCGATCTTGCCGCTAATGAGTCCTTCGTCCATCAATCTTAACAGACCGGCGAGATCCCGGGGGGCAATGGGAGATGCTTCGATGGTTTTTCCATGGGCGTTTAAATACCCCAGCAAAGACCCCATGACCCAATTACTCACCAGTTTGGGTTGATTGAAGTCCTTAACACAAGCCTCGAAATAATCAGCCAATTCACGGCTCGATGTGAGCACTTCGGCGTCATAAGATGGAAGATCATACTCATCTCGGAATCGATGCTTTTTCTGATCCGGGAGTTCGGGGAGTTTTTCCTTTACCAATGTGATCCATTCATCATCGATCACCAGGGGTAGAAGATCGGGGTCCGGAAAATAGCGGTAATCGTGGGCCTCTTCTTTTCCCCGCATGGATGTGGTCTGATTCTTATCCGGGTTCCACAACCGTGTTTCCTGCACCACCACTCCGCCGTCGGCAATGGTTTCGGTCTGACGGCGGATTTCAAACTGAATCGCTTTCTCCACATGTTTGAAGGAATTGAGGTTTTTCAACTCCGCTCGGGTTCCGAAGGCTTCGCTCCCTTTGGGCCGCACGGACACATTGGCGTCGCAACGGAAGCTGCCCTCCTCCATGTTCCCGTCACAAATGTCCAGGTACCGCAGAACCGCTCTTAATTGACGCAGATAGGCGCCGGCCTCTTCAGGAGATCGGATATCCGGCTCGCTGACAATCTCGATCAAGGGAACCCCGGTCCGGTTAAAGTCCACCCGGCTGAACGGCCGGGCCGTATCATGGATGAGCTTGCCGGCATCCTCTTCCATGTGAATCCGGGTAATACCGATTCGCTTGGTATGGTCGTTCAATTGAATTTCAACATATCCGTGATGTGAAATCGGCAGCTCGTATTGGGAAATCTGATACCCCTTTGGGAGATCCGGATAAAAATAATTCTTGCGGGCAAACCGGCTTTCCCCGGCAATCCGGCAGTTGGTTGCAAGGGCCATGGCAAGCGTAAATTCGACGACTTTTTTATTTAATACCGGAAGAACCCCGGGCATCCCCAAGCAAACCGGGCAGGTATGTGTATTCGGAGGAGCTCCGAATGCAGTGGAACATGAACAAAATATTTTTGTTCTGGTTTTTAATTGGGCATGGATTTCAAGCCCGATGATCGGTTCAAACTCCATCGATGATATCCACCTTCACTTCAAGTATTTGATGTAAAACGGAATTTATTACACGCGGCTACTGATTCAGCCCATTTATCACACTCACTCATGGGTTACAAGATATCGTCGGGAGTCTGCTTCAACTGAAAGTAATATATATAGACACTCAATTAAAAAGTTTCCGGCGAACCGGGCTCTTCCAGAAATCCCAATCGGTTTGCCCGCCTTGAACATTCCGATTCCCTGCAGTGCCATGCTCGGTCGCTCTGCCGGAATAACTGAACACCATGGCAACGGCGCCGGAAGGCAAAGTCAAATGCTTTTCAAATGACATGTTTTCTAATTCCATATTGTGTCCCGAATGGATGATGCCCTTGCCTTTTATAATCTTTCCGAAACTGTCAACGAAATATATACTCAAGGAAAAATGCTCTAACGTCCTGAAATTATTTTCTATATGCTTGCTCCAGGATATTTTGCCGGATAAGGTGAAACCATCCTTTTTCTGTTCGTAAACATAGTCAAGGGTTAAATCATAGGTGCGCATAGCGCCCTTGTTCGGCCCTCCTTCCTTGATTTCGATCCGATCCTCTTCGGCAACTTCATGACCCTCGTATGTAAGATAACTTGTGCAGGACAATAATACAGAGAGTGCAACAATAAAAAATGGCCACTGAATCCTATGGTGTTTTTTAAATATCAGTTTCATGACACCTCCCTTTTCAACTGTATATACATCACCCCTTGAGTATATCTCAAATTACAAATTGATTAGCTGGTTATGCACTATTCTCAAGTGAAACTGCCTCGCTCGGGCGGCGGGTGTCGGACCGGTTGCCGGGCAACTGTCTGAGCCCCTTAGGCCGCGTTGAATCCGCCGCATGCACTTCGCGGATATATTCCGGCATGTTGCAATTTTCTCAGGTTTTATGCTCAAATAACGGGCGGAGGAGGACTCTATGGGGCCTTAGCGGCGAGTTTTGTCCGGCATAGGGGCCGATACCCGCCGGCCGAGTGGATCCCATACCTTGAGAATAGTGCATAACCAGGTTGATTTAATAACATTGTCAGCAATTTCATTTAATCTAAAGCGATTGAAATCGGCAACATACCTTTCTGATTCAAAAATTCAAATAGCTGCTCAAATTCCGGTTTAAAATAATCATAATGCCCGGATTCCACATAGCGGTTCGCGCCGCTGCTTCCGAGAGGAACGATGTCCTCAGTCCAGTCATAACCCCGGCTTTGAAATATCTCTTGAAACCTGTGGTTCAGGATTCGGGATGAATTCAGACTTCCCGATTGCTCCAGCAACCATTTTCGGGATGCAAACTTTTGCCTGGATTGTAATGTATCGTAAATGGCTTGGGGAAGATCTTTATCCTTGGCAACCACCCCCGTTCGGGAGTTGAAATGCTCAAAGTTTACCCCCCCCGTACAGGCGGAGATAACACAAGGAATGTCCGCCCGGAAAAACTCATAGATACATCTCGGACCGTTTTCGTGCAGGGCAAGATGCACACCGACACGGCATTCCGCCAAATATTCCGGAACCGCTTTTCGATGGAGATTTGCCTTCACCGCAATCCGATGACCCATATGGTCCCCCCGCACCTGATGCTTAAACCGCTCCACATTGCTTTTGTTCCCCCGACCCATGAAAAGCGCAGTCTTATCTCGAAGCAGCGGATGCTTTAGAAGCGACAGCAGGAACAGGTGCCGCTTTCGATCCATTTCATCATAGGTACCATTGAAAACGATATCGTATCTTTTGGAGTGACCGAAACAGCCTGTTTCATCATCCTCGATATAATCGCTATGGGCCAAATGAGTGGTCAATATTCCGCTCTGGCTGTTTAAATATGCCCGATCCTCTTCGCCAGCCGCACCGATTAAGCACGGATCATCAAGGTTTGTAAGAAACCGCCACCAGGTATGGCGAAAAAACACACCCGCTGCCGGCTCAATATAAATGAAATACCGATTGCTCAATTCTCTGAGTAACCGGGGTTGGGTGAAAAGATAGCCAAGCGCAAATATTCTAATGATCCCCTTTTCCCTCGGTAGACGTGGGTTTTTTAGGATTTGGCAGAAATTATGAAGTTTATATTTTTTCTGTCGTTTCCTGTTGATCTTTTCTTCTATCTTCCCCCGCTCAACGGTTAAAAAGTCATGAACTTCGGAATCAGCCCGAAATTCCCGAACCACCTTGAAAAGCCATTGCCATTGATCCGGAAAGGGAAGCAGGGATAGAAAAAGTGCCGTTTGACGAGCGAAATCCTCCCCCGCTTCTTTTTCGTATAGATTCTCAAAAATCGATTTCCGCTCTTTAAGCGCTTCATAGGGCCAACTCAGGGATCTG